>DATHSU010000069.1:0-10645 GCA_035463895.1 Ignavibacteriaceae bacterium
ATGAAGTCTTACAAGCTGACTAAGTGCTTTTCTGCTGCCTTGTTTTGCTTCATCAATAAGTATTTTTTCATCCATTCGTTTGATGCATCCTGAATGTTAGAGATTCTAATTAGTTCGGCAAAAATACTAAAAAAGTCGCTCTGCCTGTAATTTACCGTCTGGACTAAAATTCACATTATCATTATTTGCCATTATATTTTGTTAAAAGATTTTTATTTTAACGCATATTTTAAGTTACATTTTTAACTAATGGCATTTGAGCGAAGCATAAACCAGATTTTTACTAATAAACTTTTTAAAGACTGCAGCAGTAGTATATTTAGCTTCAACCTGAGTAACAGAAATTTTACTGAGTTCAAAGAAGGAGACATAATATTCCAGGCAGGAGAAACAAGTAATTTTATTTATCTGGTTATCTCGGGTGAGGTGAAAATAAAGTTTAAAAATTTTAACCGCGTAATTACAAAATCAGCTCAGGATTTCTTCGGCGACATAGAGATTACTAGGAATACAAATCGTACTTCTTCTGCAGTTGCGATGAGTGATTCTATCCTTTATAGAATAGATAGGGGCACATTTAATAAACTTTGCACTACAGAAAATCAGATTATTTCTAACTTTCAAGTTATACAAGAAATTGAGCTAAAAGAAAACGGTGATAACAGACCCAGACCGGATATTCCCTCTGTATTAAAATTGGATAGCTCACCAATTAAATTGAATATTTTTAACAGGGCTAAAAAAGATGAATCCGCCCAGGATGTTAATGATAATATTGCGGCTGGTAGTGAAAAAGTGTTTCAACCTTCAACTGGTATGCCTGATGAGAAAGATGACACTTCAGGTATTCCGGATCTCGATTCTGTGATTGATGATATTAAACCGGGCAGTAATCAGGATGATGCTCTAAAAAAAGAATTACTAGGAGATACGGAGGATTTCGAAAATTGGAATTTTTCCACTGTTGACAGCGAATCTGACGATATTGAAGAAAAAATTCAATTTGAAGATCCGGAACAGAAATTAGACAAAAAAGAAAATGAAAGAATATTATCTGAAAAGCATAATAAAGAACTGAATCAGCTAAGATTATCTTTAGCCCAAAGCTATAATTCTCTTTTCGAAGCTATTTCGAAAATACTACCCGGTATTAATGTTTTTGAAACCAGTGAAAAAATAGTTTCAGTATTCATAAATCACTTCAAAGCAAATTTTTCATCATTATTTATTGTAGATGAAAAAACATCTGCTCTTGAGAAACTGCTGCCTGTATCGAACAAAAAATTATTTGTTCCTTATAATGAAGGATTAACCGGAATAGCTGCTGCAAATAAAAGGATAATCGTTGTAAGAAATCCGGTTAGAGATTTCAGGTATAAAGCCGCTTATGATATTCCGGATGGATTTAAAGAAGGTTCCGTTGCTTACGTGCCCTTAAACGATGCTGAAAATAAACTGATTGGAGTTTTACAGTTAGGCAGAACTTTAAAGGACTTTACTAAAGAACAGGAGGAAGGATTAAAGATCTTAGGACATCAGGCGGGAATAGTTTTAATGCATTCGGTTATTAACGAAAGCTTATTCAGGCAGGAAAAAATTTCTGCATTTGGTTCTATTTCAAAGTTTTTAATGGAGGATATAAAATCTCCGATATTAACAATTAAGCATTACTCAAATCTTGTTTCAAGAATTGATGTTCCGGAACAGATTAAAAAGGTTTTTACAATGCTTAGTATGCAGGCAAATTCCGTTGTTGATTTAATGCAGTCAACTTTTGATTTTTCTGAAGGTAAATCATCAATCAAATTACAAAAAACAGGCTTCAATGAGCAGTTGAATAATATCCTTGAATTGCTTTCAGAGTACACTGAGTCTAAAAATGTAAAACTGTTTAAAAAGATTGGGGATAACGTAACTGTGAATATTGAACCCCGCCGATTTTATGTTGTATGTTTTCAAATAATAAAAAATGCCTGTGAAGCAATGCCTGCCGGAGGAAAAGTTTTTGTAAATTCTAAGATTCTAAATCAAAATGTTGTATTGAATATTAGAGATGAAGGAATTGGAATCAGTGAAGAAATAAAAGGAGATATTTTCAGTGCTTTCTTTTCTTCAGGCAAAGAAAATGCATCTGGACTCGGACTGGCAATTTCAAAATACCTCATCGAATTAATGAATGGATCTATTACTTTTGATAGCAAGCCGAATGAAGGAACCACAATTAAAATATCGCTTCCCATTGCGGAAGAGTAAATGGCTTACAATCTAATTACAATTCTTGGTCCTACTGCAACTGGTAAAACTCATTTAGCCGCGCGGTTAGCTCATTCCTATAGTGGTGAAATAATATCTGCAGATTCCAGACAGGTATATAGAGGAATGGATATAGGTACAGGCAAAGACCTTAATGATTATTTCGGTGATGGACAGAAAATAGATTGCCACTTGATTGATATCGCTGATCCAAAAGAGGAGTTTAATCTATTTAACTTTAAACAGCTTTTTTACAAATCTTACAATAAAATTAAGAAATCAGGTAAAATTCCATTTTTAGTTGGCGGAACCGGTTTGTATTTAAGCTCTGTTGTTCAGAATTACTCGTTAAAAGTGGCCGATCGTTCAGATGAAAAAATTAAAAATCTTGAATCACTTGACAATGATCAATTGATTCACTTATTAAAGTCAAAAAAAGGCAAGTTGCATAACATTACAGACCTCACGGATAGAAGTAGAATGACAGAAGCAATAGTTATTGCTGATTCCGAAGTCACTTACATTGGTGAAGAAAAAATTAAATCACTAAACCTGGGTTTACATTTTCCGCGTGAAATTATAAAAAAAAGAATTACTGAAAGGTTAAAGAAAAGGTTGAATGAGGGTATGATTGAGGAAGTCGAAACGCTTATAAATAATGGTATCAGTCATGACAAACTGATGTTTTTTGGACTTGAATATAAATACATTTCATTGTACCTGAAAGGTGAGTTAAACTATAACGATGTGTTTCAAAAGCTGAATAGTGCTATTCACAACTTTGCAAAACGTCAGATGACCTGGTTTAGAAAAATGGAAAAAGAAGGAGTTAAAATATTCTGGATTAATGGTAATGATTTTGATGAAGCAAAGAAAATAATAGATGTCAATTTTTTCAGCTGAAAATATGAATTCATTCCCTACAATTCTTGAAAAGTATATCAAAAAAAATCATTATAGTAATTGGTTAATTGAACCCACACCCAATAAACTATATAACTGCATTATTGTAATACCTGCGCTGGCTGAACTTGAGAATATAAAAAAACTTCTTCTGTCCTTGTCAGAAAACGAAGCAACATATTTTAATGATACTCTCATACTTTTTGTTGTTAACAATACTATCTCTGCATCAGAAGATATAAAATTAAACAATCAGAGGAGTCTTAAATTTCTTAATAATTTATTGTCTGAACACTTGACAGATACACTTTCTAAATCAATAGTTTTCTCGGGGTTACAAGTAGCTTTTATTGATGCCAGCTCAGTTGGCAAAGAAATGAATGATAAAGATGGCGGAGTGGGCCTTGCACGAAAGATTGGTATGGATACCGCCCTAAAATACTTTGATTATAGTGGCAACTCAAAGAAAATTTTGGTTTGTCTGGATGCTGATTGCACTGTTGAAAAAAATTATATAAATGCAATAATAGAATATTTTCAAAAAGAATCCTGCAAGGCGGCTGTAGTAAATTATGGACATAATATTGATGGAGCGAATGAAAATACAGCGGCAATAATCTGTTATGAATTATTCCTGCGCTATTATTTAATGGGGTTGCAATATGCCGGTTCTCCTTATGCTTTTCATACAATTGGTTCAACAATGGTCTGTGATTATGAGAGTTACATAAAGATTGGAGGAATGAACAAACTAAAAGCCGCCGAAGATTTCTATTTTCTTGAAAAGCTTTCAAAAATTACAAAAGTCCACTCTATAAAGAGCACTAGTGTATATCCATCATCCAGACCATCATTTCGTGTCCCCTTCGGCACAGGTCAGCGAGTGAACCGGTTTCTCGCAAAAGTCCGTAATGAGTATATTCTTTACAATCCTCAATCATTTGTTATCCTCAAAAAATGGCTGCACCTGTTTGAATCACTAAATGAAATGAATATGGATCATATATTAAACGAGGTTAAAATAATTGATACTGATTTATTTCAATTTCTTAGTATAAATAAATTTGAACAGTTCTGGGAAAAAATTTGTTTGCAGGAATTAAAAGATCAGCAAATAATTAAACAGAAAAAATTTTGGTTTGATGCGTTTAAAACCTTAAAACTTATCCATTATTTAAGGGATAACCATCACCCAGCAATTAATATGTTCGATGCAATTGATGATTTGCTGGAATTATGCGGTGTAACTGATAGAGTAAAACGCAGTGAAAGCATTTTACTGGATTTGGATAATCAAAAAGAATATTTATTATTGCTTCGTAAACTTCAGAATAACTGACAATTAGAATGTTAATAAAAACCGATCAGGAAGAAATACAGAATTTTCTTAACGATGCCTCAAATTATAAGGGAAACTGCGAGGCGGTATATTTTCCGGAAAATAAAGAAGAGTTGAAATCTATACTTAAGGAAGCAAACCTTTCTAAAAAGAAAGTTACAGTTTCAGGCAATGGCACAGGACTAACGGGTGCGCGTGTTCCGCAGGGCGGTATAGTTATATCAACTGAAAAACTGAATAAAATAATTGAGATTAATACAAGAAATGGCTATGCAATTGTTGAACCTGCAGTACTGCTAACTGAATTTCTTAGTGAGTTAAAAACTTCAGGGTATTTTTATCCGCCTGATCCTACTGAAAAAAACTGTTTCATAGGTGGAACTGTTGCCACCAACGCATCAGGAGCAAAAACTTTTAAGTATGGTCCCACCAGGTCATTTGTGGAGGAACTTGAAGTTATCCTCCCAAACGGTGATGAACTGTATCTAGTTCGCGGAAAGAATCCAGCTCGTGATTATGTGCTTAATTTAAGTTCTGTTAATGCAAATAATTATACTCTTAAACTTCCGCAATACAAACTGCCATTAACCAAAAATGCTGCTGGATATTTTACTTCGAGTAATGCAGATGCAATTGATTTATTTGTCGGTTCGGAAGGCACACTTGGTATATTTACCCAAGTAAAATTAAGAATAATTCCTCTTCCTGAAAAAGTTATATCTGCAGTTTTCTTTTTCACCAAGGAAATGGATGCGCTAAAATTTATTGATGATGCCAGAATCATATCTTACAATGCAAGAAGAAATAATTTGAAAGATGAACTTGATGCATTAGCATTGGAATTTTTTGACCGGAATGCATTGAAATTTTTAAAGTCAGATTTTCCCAATCTTCCTACTGATTCAGAAGCTGCTGTATGGATTGAGCAGGAGGCTGACACTGCTAACGAAGATAAACTCCTCGAGAAGTGGACATCTATTTTGTTAGCTCACAATGGTAATGAAGCTTCTGTATGGTTCGCTACTGATGATAAAGAAAGAGATAAAATCTCAGAGTTTCGTCATGCAGTCTCGGCAAATGTTAACGAATACATTTCACGAAATAATTTCAAAAAGTTAGGGACAGATATTGCCGTACCTGATGATATGTTTATTTCTTTCTATATTGAAATTAAGCAGATGGCTGTATATTCAAAACTTAACTATTTGACCTACGGACATTTTGGAAATTCTCATATACATCTTAACATCCTTCCAAAGAACCCAAAAGAATATGAAGCCGGTAGAAAACTTTACATGGACATTTGTGATAAAGCAGTCGCATACAATGGAACCATCTCAGCTGAGCACGGAGTAGGAAAATTAAAAAGAGAATATCTTGAACGAATGATCGGGAAAGAAGTGATTGGTCAAATGCGTGAATTGAAAAAAACTCTTGATCCGAATTATATACTCTGTACCGGAAATATTTTCAACGAATAAACGTTCCTCATCTCATTAAATTAAAAACACAAAAGATCAGTTAGAATTGAAATGGCAGGTTTAAAATAAAAGAATGTGCCTTAGTCAGAGAGGGTAGTTCTTTTGAATGATGGAGGGAAGCTATCATCAAATGAGGACTACTAAGGCACATCCACTAATCATCAACCACAAAAGGGAGACATACTTCAAAACGAAGGTTTTAAATACTTTCCTTTTGCATAGCAAACTTAATTATTGATAAAGCTCAATCGAATAGTAATAATAATGATTCGTTTGTAGGTATTTTTCCTACAAAAATATGTTAAAAAAAATCAGTAAAAGTAACAATTAATCAATCAAGCCGTTTTTCATTGCGTAGCCGGTAAGTTCAGCTTTTGATGCAAATTTCATTTTATCATAAATCCTTGTCCGGTATGTGCTAACGGTTTTGGGACTGAGAAACAGCTCTTCTGAAATCTCTTTTACAGTTTTTCCAATGGCTAACATTTTCATCACCTGGAATTCTCTGTCAGAAAGGTTCTCGTGGAGTTGTTTAATCAAGCCTCCACCTTTAACTTCCGACGCAAGCATTTCTGCAAGTGAAGCCGATATATATTTCCCACCGTTGACTATCTTTTTAATAGCACTTACAAGTTCATCGGGTGCGCTATCCTTTGTAAGATATCCTGAAGCGCCGGCTTTTAAAACCCTTATTGCATATTGTTCCTCAGGATAGACACTTAAAATGAGTACCGGAATTTCCGGTTTAATATTACTGAGATCTTTTAATACATCCAGTCCGCTTTTACCAGGCATTGAAATATCAAGCACAATTATATCGTAATCATTTTCGGTAACTTTTAAAAGCAGTTCGGGACCATTTTGAGCCTCATCTAACAATACGAGACCCTCAACCTGTTGAAGAATTTCTTTCAAGCCTTTTCGGATCAAAGCATGATCATCTGCAATAATTATTCTCATGTATTCTCCTGAATTGGAATGACGACTATGATTTCAGTTCCTTTTTTTGAATCAGTCTTTATTTGAACGTTTCCTCCAACAATTTCTGCCCTCTCTTTCATACCGATAATGCCTATGGATGTACTGGCTTCTAACTTGTTTTTAGGTATACCTACACCATTGTCATAAATGGATAAATAAAAATCTTTATCATCGGATTTTATTGTTACATCCACAGAATCAGCTTTAGAGTGCCTTGCAATATTTGTTAATGCTTCCTGGAAAATCCTGAATAGAGTCAGGCTGGCATTATTGTTTAAGTCAGTGAAATCATCGTTAAGATTAATTTTACATTTTATTCCTGATCTTTTTTGAAATTCACGTGCTTGCCATTCAATAGCCGAAATCAGACCCAGATCATCCAGTAATTTTGGTCTTAATTCAGTGCCGATTCTTTGAATTGTTTTAATAGTCTGATTTATCACATCAACCATACTATCCAGTTTTTCTGATACAAGTTCAGCCTTTACTAACCTGTTTTTTTTTAGCCAGACAATATCCATTTTTAATGCAGTAAGAGATTGCCCAAGATCATCGTGTACTTCTCTGGCTATCTTTGCCCTTTCTTCTTCCCTTGCCGCCTGCAAATGTTCTGATAGCTTTTTCAGCTGATCTCGTGATTTAATAAGCTTTTCTTCAGCTTTTACCTTTTGTGTGATATCATTTAAAATCCATACTTCACCGGAGGAAAAAAGATGAGCAATAAACTCTAATTTCCTTTTTTCATTATCCTTTCTAGTTATCTCAATAATGCGTGTTAAATTAAATTTATCCAGTTTATCATTATTGTAATAATTTAAAGCCTGATTAGTTTGTCCGGGAAACAGTTTTTTAAACCACTGACTCAGATCACTTATTTCATTTGCTTTATATCCTGTAATCTTCTCTACTTCTCTGTTAAAATAAAAGGATTTATCATCCAGATAAACAGCCCCTGCGGGTAAATTCTCAACCATTCTTCTTAGTTTAAATTCACTTTCTTTAAGAATTTTTTCACTCAACTTTTGTACAGTTACGTCTTCCGCAACACCGAGAAAATAATTAATTGCAGCCTGTGGCAAATCAATCGAAGAAAAGGAAATCTTCAGCCAGGTCTTTTGTCCGTCCAGTCTATTTATATGAGTTTCAATACTCTGATTATTTATTAAACTATCCTTATTAAATATTTTTTCCTTACCATATAATATTTTCCAAAGACTTTTATCAATCAACTGTTCCTTCGAATAACCAATCATTTTAACAAAAGCAGGATTGACATCTGCTATTTTTCCTTCCTGGTCAAAGAGCACATTTCCAAGTGGTGAATGATTAAATAGTATTCTAAATTTTTCTTCACTTTGTCGTAACTTTATTTCAAGGTTATGTTTATAAAGTGCAATTTCAATGGTTTTTTTAAGATCACGGATATCAAAAGGTTTTAAGAGATAGCCAAATGGATCAGTGAGTTTAGCTTTCTCAAGTATTTCATCATCTGCAAATGCAGTTAGGTATATAACAGGAATGTTTTTCTTGCTTTTAATTATTGCCGCTGTTTGAACGCCATCAAGTTCACCAGAAAGCTTAATATCCATAAGTATGCAATCCGGTGTAAATGATTCACATTTCTGGATTGCTTCCTCACCTGTATTCACTGCTGCTATTACATTGAAGCCAGCATTCATCAGCCGATTTTCAAGACTTTTTGAGACGATCATTTCGTCTTCAACAATCATCAAGTTTTTAATAGTTAACAGCGCTATGCTCCTTTAAATTCAATTTTGAATTCTGTGCCATTATTGAAATTGTAACGAATTGTTCCTTTTAATTGTCTGGCAAGAATATGAACAAGCTGAAGCCCTAGTGAATTTGATGAGGCTGGATTTAAATCAGAAGGAAAGCTGCCTCCATTATCTTTAACTGTAACTGAATACGGGTATTTTATAACACTGGTTGTGGTATGTCTTTTATATTCGATATCTATCGTATTGGAGAATGAACTTTCCGGGAAAGCATATTTCAAAGAATTGGTTACTAGTTCACAAATAATCAGTGAAACAGGTACAGCAGTTTCAATATCAATTTCAAAATCATCTATAGAATAATTTACATGAATATTTTTTTTTGCTCCGTTATAAACCTGGTAAAGATAGTTGGTGATGTTCTGGACAAACTGCTGTGTATTAATTGTATGCAGATCAACGGATTCATACAATCTTTCATAAACTATAGACATCACTCTTATGCGGTTCTGACTTTCAAGAATATTCTTTTTTGTTTCTTCCTCATTTGTATTACTTATCTGCAGATCAAGCAAACTGGTTATAAGCTGCATATTATTTTTAACTCTGTGGTGAACTTCTCTAAGCAGTATTTCTTTTTCTTTAATATTCTTCTGGAGTTTTGCTTCAAAGTTCTTCCTGTCTGTAATATCCCTGGTTACAAGAATAATAACATCTTCGCCTTTATAATTAAGAACCGAAGCATTCAGCTCAATATGAATTTCTGTTCCGTCTTTTTTCTTATGAATTGACTCAACGGTTTTTTTCTGCCCACCAATAATTTCATCAAGCAGTTTATATTCATCGAAAACTGAAACAGATAATATTGCCAAAGTTGAATTTATAAGTTCGAGGTATTTATAGCCGTAAAGCTCAAAAGCCAGGTTGTTGGCATCAATAATTCGCCTGTCACTCTTTCTTAAAACCAATATTGCGTCATTAACGTTTTCAAAAAGTTTTCTGTAGCTTTCCTCAGATTGCTGCAATGCTCTTTGAAATTCGTAATCTTTACTTACATCTCTATACCAGAAAAACAGGTTGGCGAGTTCTTTGTTAATATCATAAATAGGTGAGATTGATATACTGACAGGAACAGCTTTACCGGAGTTCAGATTTACAAAAGTATTATAGCCCGAAATGCCTTCGCCTTTTTTGAATAATTTCAGCCACTCAGGAAATTTATGATTAAAAGATTCATTAGCAGAAAATTCTTTCCCTATCAGCTTAAAGAAATTATAACCAAAAAAATCTTCAGCAGATTTATTATAATCAACAATAAGGTTCTTTGTATTAAAGATTATTATAGGATCTATACTACCCTGAAATAATGCTTTTTGAATTTCTGATTTTTCTACAATTTCAAGTTTTGTTGCATCGACCTCCGATTTAAGTTTTTTTGCTGATCTTCTTTCACTTAGCAATCTATAAATCATTAATAATAAAATTACCAGAGTAACAAAAAGAACAGCGATTATTAAACCATAATCAAATACGTCAATATACGAAAGTGTATTCAGCGGAGATGCAATTTTAAGAAAGTACAAATCTGATACTGCATATAAAGCGCTCATTAAGTGGATTTAAATTAATTTTAAATAATATCATTAAATTATTATAAACAATTTAACCTTTAGTATTTGCTTTTTCAATTTCATATGCTTGATTGCTTCAACTCTTTTCTCAATAGTTTATACCCGGGCAGAATTTCCCCGACCAAACTCCAATAATTACTTGAATGATTTAACTCGTTTAAATGACAGAGTTCATGAACTATAACATAATCAATTATATCTGCTCTTAGCATCAATAACTTGAAATTAAAACTCAATGTTCTATTAACTGAACAGCTTCCCCATCTTGTTTTTTGTCTGCGGATAATAATTTTATCAGGAATTAAATTATGTCTTTCTGCA
>DATHSU010000070.1:0-1524 GCA_035463895.1 Ignavibacteriaceae bacterium
TCTTTTTCAATATACATACAGAAGTTGTTTTTTGTTTTTGGTTCTTTGTCTGTGGTTTTTGTTATCTCAAACTTTTCGCTTACTGTGTTTAGAAAATCTTCCTCGTTCAATCCATTCAAATCAATAACTACACGATTGTATGGAAGTATTTTAAGCTGATCTTCCGGAAACAGAACAGCAATAAAGTAATTATATTCTTCATCACCTTTATGGTTTGAGTTGGCCTTCATTTTTTCTTCTTTAGCGCGGCTTGCACTTTTTGCACGATGATGTCCGTCGGCAATGTAAAGTTTGTCAACTTTTTTAAACTTTTCTACTATCATATCATTATACTCATCAGGCAATATCCAGACAGTGTGCTGAATTCCATCAGGCGAGGTAAAATCATATTCCGGCTTCACTAAACTTAATGTTTTTTCAACAAGTTCATTTACAGAATTAACACCTCTGTAAGTAAGAAAAACAATTCCGGTTTGTGCTTCTGTTGTAATGATATGGTTAGTTCTGTCGTCTTCCTTTACTTTACGGGTTTTTTCGTGTTTCAGTATCACATCGTTGTCATAATCTTCAACGGAAAAAGTGGCACATAGTCCTGTCTGTGCTCTTCCGTCCATTATTAATCTGTAGAGATAAAAATATGGTTTGTCATCAAGATTCAATGGCGCTTGTTTAATAATATTATTCAGATTTTCTTTTGCCTTCTGATAAACTTCTTTTGTATAAACATCTTTAACTTCCGGCAGATCTATTTCTGATCTTGTTATGTGCAGGTAACTTAGCGGATTTCCCTGTACATGCTGAACTGCTTCTTCACGATTAACCACATCATAGGGAACACTTGCAACAAGATGTGCATTTTCTTTAGTTGGTCTTAATGCTTTGAAAGGTCTTATTACCGCCATAAAATCAATCTCCGTTTATTAGAAAGATTATTAAAATTTCAATATTCAAAAATCCATAAAATAAACGGAATAATCCACCTATTTCATCACTTCACGAACAATTATTTATCCCGCTGTGGTAATATTTTTTTATCTTTACAAACGATTTAATAAACAATTGAAAATGGCAGAAGCAACTAAGAAAATCCGTAAAAAACCCCAACAGGAAATTGATGAAATTGTTGGTAAAGTTATTTATCATAAAGAATTTTCATCAACATTGCTCAATAATAAACGGGACATAATTGTTTGGCTCCCGCAAGGATATGAATCACCTAAAAAGAAAAAAAATCATTATCCGGTTCTTTATATGCACGATGGCCAGAATATTATGGATCCTAAAACAGCATTTATTGGTAAAGACTGGCGTGTTGATGAAACCGTATCAAAGCTTATCAGACAGAAAAAAATTAAAGAGATAATTATCGTTGGAATATACAACACTCCGGACAGGCTGGATGAATACAGCTGGTCGGATAAAGGTGAGAACTATCTTAAGTTTTTGGTTGATGAGCTTAAGCCATTTATTGATCAGAATTACAGAACACTCACCGAATCAGAGAATACTGCAATAATCGGTTCA
>DATHSU010000071.1:0-6812 GCA_035463895.1 Ignavibacteriaceae bacterium
ATTTTTTGCATCATACTTCCCTGCTAACAGGGCATCTAAGGTAAATACTATCGAAGCAATTAAATGGGAATAATGTTTTATGTCGGTTATTATTACATCTGAAAGTCTATTTAAATCTTTTAAAACATTAAAAAATGTCAAGCTTGAAGTTCTGAAAGGAATTACAATTGATATTGAACACGAAAAGATATCTGTAATCGTAGGTGCTTCAGGTGCAGGCAAAAGCACGCTGCTGCATCTCTTAAGCGGATTAGACCGGCCGGACAGCGGAAAAGTACTTTTTGAAGGTAAGGATATTTTTAATTATAGTGATGAAAAGTTATCAAAATTCAGAAATGAGAATATTGGTTTCATCTTTCAATTTCATCATTTATTACCTGAATTTACTGCACTTGAAAATGCTGCTATACCTCTTATGATAAACGGATTATCTCTGGCGAAAGCAACTGGTAGAGCAAAAGAACTACTTTCCTCGGTTGGATTGTCTGAAAGATTTGATCATAAACCTGCGGAATTATCAGGGGGGGAGCAGCAAAGAGTTGCAGTTGCCAGGGCTTTAGCGAATAATCCTAAAATTATTTTTGCTGATGAGCCGACAGGAAATCTGGATTCAGAAAACAGTGATGCTATCCATAAAATATTATTTGATCTGAGGGATAATCTGAAAATTACTTTTATAATAGTAACTCATAACCCTTTACTGGTTGAATTAGCTGATACTGTTTATGAAATGAAGGACGGTTTATTAAAGTCAAAAGTCAAAAATTAAAAGTCAAAAATGTTATTTTTAGTTTTGACTTTTGACCTTTGGCTTTTCAGTCAGTTTTATTTGATAAATATTCAACAAGCAGTCTTACACCAAATCCCGTCATATATTTTTTACCATAACTTACAGATGGATTTTTCAAGGCAGGACCTGCAATATCCAGATGAACCCATGAAATATTATTATCAACAAAATTTTCTAAAAACTTAGCTGCTGAAATTGCACCTGCCCATCTTCCGCCATAATTTTTAACATCGGCTACATCACTTTTATTCAATTCATTGTAATCGTGCCAGATTGGTAGTCTCCATACACGGTCAAATGTTTTCATCCCACTCTGGTATAAGTCATCTGCAAGGCGATCATCGTGAGTAAACAATCCGGCAACACTTTCACCCAGAGCAACAACAACTGCTCCGGTTAGTGTAGCAAGATCAATAATTTCATCAACTTTTAATTTTGAGGCATAATCAAGAGCATCAGCAAGAATAACTCTTCCTTCTGCATCTGTATCATCAATTTCAATTGTTTTACCTGAAGCAGTTTTAATTATATCACCCGGACGGAATGAATCCCCGGAGAGCATATTCTCCGCAGCAGGAATAATTCCGTAGAGATGAACATTAATTTTAGAACTTGCAGCTGCAAGCAAAACGCCGGCAACAACTGCGGCTCCAGACATATCACCCTTCATTTCACCCATTCCACTTGAAGGTTTGATAGAAATACCACCGGAATCGAATGTTATACCCTTTCCAACTAAAGCAACTTTTTTAGCTTTTTTAATTTTCTTAAGAACGGGTTTGTATTCTAAAACAATAAATCGGGGTTTGTTTGAACTCCCCTGCCCTACTGCTGTCAATCCCCCCATTTTCATTTTTCTGATATCATTCTCGTTGAACACTTTTACCTTAATTGCATAATCAGTAAGCTCCTTGAGCTGTTGGGCAAGTTTCTGGGGAGTTAAATTGTTAGCTGGTTCATTCTGCAAATTTCTGGAGAGTTCAACACCTTTCATAATGCTGGCAGCTTTAGAAACCGCCGTTTTTAACTTTTTTGTATCATCTGCGTAGAATAATACATTTAATTCACGGATATTTTTTTTCTCTGTTTTATATTTATGAAAAGAGTAATTGCCGTAATAAACGCCTTCAATAAAGGATTGATAGAAGTATTCTTCGTCTTTAAAATATTCTTTAAAGTTCCTGAATGATGGAATTGAAACATGAAGGTATTTAGGATTTTCTTTAAGAAGGTCGCTTACAAAAGAGGCAATATCTTCTCTGAAAACTTCCGTATTAAATTTATCATCAACTTTGATTTTCTTAATAACTAGTTCATCCGGTTTAGATTTAGGATTTGATACTCTCAGCTTGTCATATTTTTCGAAAAGAAAATTTTTCTTATCCAATTCAGAGAATTTTACATTGAAAATTCTTTCAAGATTTTTTAATCCTGTTTGCAGTTTTCCATCATCAAAAAGATATTTGTAAACGATGGATAGAGGTTTATAGACAATTTTTTTCTCACCGGCTTTAATATTAAGTTTAAACATAATTTAATTGTATTTGTTTATATATTCCTGAGCTTTATTTATTATTTTGGGCATGAATTCCTTCATATTGGAATTATGGAACCGTGCTCCGGCAGCATTTATGTGTCCGCCGCCGCCAAATTCTCCAGCTAATTTATTAACCGGCAAATTTCCTTTCGATCTGAAGCTGACTTTAAATCCGTTTGTAAGCTCAATAAAAAGTAACCCTAAACGAACTTTTTCTATTGAAAGAGAATGATTAACAAAGCCGTCAGTATCACTTTCTATCCCGTCAACATCATTAAAATCATTCTGAGTTAATACCATATAAGCTATTTGGTTATCAGGGGTTATAATAATTGAGCTAAGTGCTTTTCCAAGCAGCTTAATCTTACTGAATTTACTTTGATCATAAATAGAATCATATATTTTACCCGGATCAACACCATATCTTAATAAATCAGCAACAACTAAATGCAAATCAGCAGTAGTTCTTTCAAACCGGAATGAGCCGGTGTCAGTCATTATTGCAGCATAAATTGGGTCAGCTAAAGATTTATCCAATTCAACAATATTAGTCTTTTTAATAAAGGTGTAAATAATTTCACCGGTGGCACTATAATCCAAGCCAATGAACTCTTCATCAATAAAATTTTCAGGATCCTGATGATGGTCTATACAAATTTTCAGACATGAAGCGGCGTTGAAACTTTCTTTCATACTCACGAGCCGGTCTGATCTGTTAAAATCAAGTGCAACTAAAACATCATACTTATTAATTAACTCCCAACGTTCTGCCGAATTGTATTTACGAATGACTTTTTCTTCGTCAAGAAATTGAAGATTGTATGGTGTTTCACTATGATTAAGAATTACAGCTTTTTTGTTGAGTTTTTTTAATAACCTGAAGAATGCCATTTCAGAACCAATAGCATCAGCATCGGGATTAGCGTGAGTAGTTAAAAGAAAAGAATTATTATCAGAAATTATTTTTTTAAGTTTTTGGAAATCAATCATATTTAAACAAATAAAAGGGCTAAGGATTACTCCAAAGCCCATTAAAATTAACCCAATTAAATGAAAAGATTATTTTACTTCCCAGGTATTTCCACTGAATAGAATTTTTTCCAGATCACCTTCGCCTTTTTTAGATTTTATATTTGCAATCTGTCTTTCAATTCCTTCATCATAGGTTTCTTTATGGATTTGTCTGAATATACCTATTGGAGTAGGCATACCAGGCATCTCCTCCATATGTGAAAGAATAATGGCGCGGGCAGGGCTTTTTTCAAATTCATCGTGTATCCACAAATCGTCTTTAGTGAACTCTCCTGCTGATAAATCAACAACTATAGGAGTCATTCCATCTAATTTAATTCCTTTATCATTGTTTTTGCCAAATACAAGAGGTTTCCCGTGTTCCATTATAAGTACATTATCCTCCTTGGTATCTTTTTCCGTAAGAAGTTCAAAAGCGCCATCGTTAAAGATGTTGCAGTTTTGAAATATCTCAATAAATGCAGTGCCCTTGTGTTCACCAGCTCTACGGATCATTTCCTGCATATGCTTGGCGTTTCTGTCTAGTGATCTTGCAATAAATGAAGCTTCTGATCCAATTGCAAGAGAAATAGGATTAAAAGGATAATCAACACTTCCAAAAGGAGTAGTTTTTGTTACCTTACCTTTTTCAGAAGTTGGAGAATACTGACCTTTTGTTAATCCATAAATTCTGTTATTAAACATTAAAATTTTAATATCAATATTTTTTCTGCATGCATGAATAAAATGATTTCCACCTATACTTAGCATATCACCATCACCTGTTGCAACCCATACTGCTAAATCTGGATTTGCAATTTTTACTCCAGAGGCAATTGTTGCAGCACGGCCGTGGATGCCATGTATGCCATAAGTATTCATATAATAAGGGAATCTGCTTGAACAACCAATACCGGAAACCCAGACAATATTTTCTTTATGCTCTGTAACAATTTCAGGAAATGTTCTCTGAACCTGGGCAAGTATTGAATAATCTCCGCAGCCAGGACACCATCTTACATCCTGATCAGATGAAAAATCTTTTGCAGTGTATTTTGTTACAACTTTTTCTGTACTATTTGCCATTATTACCTCCGAGAGTTTCAGTTATCTTTGTTAATACATCTGATGTTCTGAATGGAAGACCTCTTACAACATTTAACTGTTCAACTTCAATAAGGAATTCACTGCGAATCAGTTTAGCAAGCTGACCTAAATTAATTTCCGGAATAAGAATTTTCTTAAAACGGCTTAGAACATCACCAGTATTTTTGGGCATCGGATTAAGATATCTTAAATGTGCTTGAGATAAAGTATATCCTAGTTCTCTTGCCTTTGAAACGGCTTCCTTAATAGTTCCATAAGTTCCGCCCCATCCCAGTAAAAGAAGTTCACCACTTTCATCACCATCAACTTTCAGGTCGGGAATATCGTTTTCAATATTCTGAACTTTCTGTGCGCGAAGCTTGATCATAAAATCGTGATTGTCAGGATCGTAGTTAACGTTTCCGGTTATGTTAGCTTTTTCTAAACCGCCTACTCTGTGCTCAAGTTCAGGAGTTCCGGGAATTGCCCACGGACGGGATAAATTATCATCTCTTAGGTAAGGAAAGAAGCCTTCTTTTTCAGTTCTTATTTTTGTTTTAATTTCAGGCAGATCCTTGACATCAGGAATCTTCCACGGTTCAGAACCATTAGCTAAGTATCCATCAGTTAATAAAATAACCGGTGTCATATACTTTAAAGCAATTCGCGATGCCTCAATAGCCATATAAAAACAATCCCTTGGGGTTCTTGCTGCTAAAACAGGTACAGGTGATTCGCCATTACGACCATAAATAGATTGTAATAAGTCAGCCTGCTCTGTTTTTGTTGGTAAGCCTGTACTTGGTCCGCCTCTTTGAACATTTATTATAACGACTGGTAATTCTGTCATTACTGCAAGTCCTATAGCTTCAGTTTTTAAAGCTAATCCTGGCCCACTTGTATTAGTAATTGCTAAATGACCTGCATAAGATGCTCCAATTGCAGAACATACACCGGCAATTTCATCTTCTGCCTGAAATGTTTTCACACCAAAGTTTTTATAATTACTAAGGTATTGAAGGATTTCTGACGCAGGAGTAATAGGATACGATCCCAGAAACAATGGAAGTCCGCTTTTAACAGATGCTGCAAGAAATCCAAGTGCTGTTGCTTCATTACCGGAAATATTTCTATATGTTCCTTTTGGCAACCTGGCGGGTTCAACACTATAGCGGGTTGTAAATGCTTCAGTCATTTCACCAAAGTTCATTCCTGCTTTTAGAGCTTTTTCATTTGCTTCTACATACTCGGGTTTACTTTTAAATTTTTCATGTATCCAGGCAATGGTTGTTTCAGGAGGACGATTGTATAACCAGTACATTAATCCAAGTGCAAAAAAGTTTTTACATCTGGCAACTTCTTTTGGAGAAAGTTTTGTTCCTTCTAATGCATTTACAGTTAAGGATGAGATAGGAACTTTAAATACTTCATAACCGCTTAGCGAATCATCTTCAAGAGGATTAGCCGTGTAGTTTGCAAGCTTTAAATTCTTTAAATCGAAAGAATCGCTGTTAACAATAATCATCCCGCCGTTTCTTAATTCAGAAAGATTCTTTTTCAGAGCTGCCGGGTTCATTGCTACAAGAACATCGGGCTGGTCACCCGGTGTATGTATATCATCACTGCTGAAGTGTAATTGAAATCCGCTGACTCCATATAAAGTTCCCGCAGGTGCACGAATTTCTGCAGGATAATCAGGAAGAGTGTTCAGATCATTACCAACCCAGGCGGTTGTATCACTGAATTGAGATCCGGTCAATTGCATTCCGTCTCCGGAGTCACCTGCAAACCTGACTGTAACCTCTTTTAATTTTAATACTTCTTTTATTTTTGACATTACATAACTCTAATATTTTTAAAAAATGTACTGTTAAAACTACTAAGTAGTTTGCGAATTAACAATTAAATTTACGATGACCATCTACATAAGATCTGATAATATTTTATAAAATTCATCAGCATTAATAAAGCCGGTAATTCTGTTCAATTCATTACTGTTAGCATCTAAAATAAGTATCGTTGGAACACCGACAATATTAAATTTATTTCTTAGCGATTCCACTTCCGGTGATACAGATCTTGTCATATCAGCTTTAAGTGTTACAAATTCTTTTGAAAGTTCGATAACTCTTTGATCAGTAAAAGTTAAGGCATCTAGTTCTTTACAGGGTATGCACCAATCTGCATAAAAATCTATTATGATTCCTTTATTATCGCCAATACTTGCAAGTGCTGAATCAGAGTAAGGTTCCCATATAATGGATTCCCTGTCAGAAGGAACCAAAGCATAAACAGAAACAGCAATAACTAAAACCGAAAAAACATATTTAAATATTCTGAACGCCCGAACATTATTTCCTTTTTTATCCAGGAACAGCAGTATTAAAA
>DATHSU010000072.1:0-5744 GCA_035463895.1 Ignavibacteriaceae bacterium
GATAAAAACGGCAAAGAGTTTTCGTTTACTCTTTATGTGCCGGGAGGAAATCCGTTGCGTCAATTTGCATCAACAATAATTAAAAATAATCTTAAAGCAGTTGGTATTGAGGTTAAAATTGAAACTATAGAATTGAATAAACTAATTGATAACCTTTTTAATAAAAGTATAGATGCCTGGGTTGCTGCGTATTATATTCAAATTCCATTAGAATATAAAATGATTTGGTACTCGGATCTTGATGCGGCGCCATTCAATTTTGTCAGCTATCAGAATAAAGATCTCGATTTTATTATTGATGCCCTTGGAAAGAAAATATCTTACGAAAAAGAAGTTGAATTGCATAAACAGCTTCAGGCAATTATTTATGCTGATCAGCCGGTTACTTTTCTGTACTGGATTGACAACATTGTGGCTGTAAATAAAAAGGTTAAGAATTATGAGATCAATCCTTTAGGTGTTATTCAGCACGTATGGGATTGGAGATTAAATTAAGGTTTTAATGAATAAATTTATTACAAGAGCAATTACTAAAAGAATTTTTTCTTCGGTTCTTGTTTTGTTTCTAGTGATCACATTTGTGTTTTTTTTAGTAAGAATTGCTCCCGGAGATCCCGCTCAGAAGTTTTTATCACCGAATTTTAGTCCTCAATTAGCAGAGCAGATAAGCAAATCTTTTAACCTGGATAAATCTGTTCCTGAGCAATATATCTCATTTGCAGCTAATCTGTTTACCGGAAACTTAGGGTCATCATACACCTACAGGTTACCAGTAACAGATGTGGTTTATGAATATCTTTCATTTACTGTAATGTTTGCTTTGATCGCATTTCTTATACAAACCATAATAAGCTTTTGGCTTGCTGTAAGGTCTGTAAAAAATATAAATGGATTTTTTGACAGGGCAGTTGATAAATTAAGCCTGCTGGTATATGCAACTCCATCATTCGTAATTGGGTTAATTCTTATACTAATTTTTTCTGTACAATTAGATTTATTTCCAACTTCGGGAATAAAATCGCTGAATAATTCTGAACTTCCTTTCATTAGCAGGATGCTGGATTATCTATCACACTTATTCTTGCCATTAATAACTTTAACTGCGGGCGGCATTGCAGTTTTTTACAGATACATTAGGGATAATATAAATGATATATACAATCAGAATTTCATATTGAATTTGAGGGCAATGGGTTGTTCTGAAAAAACAATATTAAGAAAACATATTATTCCAAATGCTCTGGGTCCCTTTCTTTCAATTGCCGGAATAGAATTAGGAATTTTATTCGGAGGGGCATTAATCACTGAAGTTATTTTCGGACTTCCCGGTATGGGCAGATTAACAATAGCAGCAATTTTTGAGCGCGACTATCCCCTTGTAATGGGCTCTACATTAGCTGCAGCGTTTTTAATGATTTTATCCAATCTAATTGCAGATCTGGTTAAAATTAAAATTGATAAACGACTTATTAAGGATCTGCTGCAATAATGAAACTAAATCTTAAAATCTGGCATACTATTTTGTTAATCTGGTTAGTTATTCTCATTTTAAGGTTTGAGCGTATTATTGAACTGATCGAATTGCTTTACTCATACTCTCTTATAATCATTACAGATTTTAGTTTTGCATCAGGTCAATTTTCATTATCGCTGGCTGATCATTTTGCCGGCAATTTAATATTTCTTCTTATTCCCTTTGTGGTAATTTATTTTGTTAAAGGCGGGCACTTTTTTAATAAAAAAATATTCGCATCAGCTGTGATTATAATTTTGTTAATGTTTGGTTTTCTATTTGCCACGATAATTACTGACAGAAACCCCGATTTTTATAAAGATATTGCTGTAACTAAACTACTTCCGCCGTTAAGCACTGTAAAGGAGATAAGATTAAAAGGAATAAAGTCAGATGATAACAACAAACAACAGGAATTTATAAGGGTAAAAAATAAATCGATTAAATTACCTTTTGATGAATCAGTTATTTATTGTGACTCAGCAGTAATATCCAGCAATGAACTTGTTTATTACCAGAAAGGGAATCCTAAAACAATTTTGGTTGAGGATGTACAACCTGAGAACGGAATATATTGGTCCGCTAAGGTTTTTGTTTTTGGAACAGATGAATTCGGCAGGGATATATTTACAAGATTGATTTATGGTACTAGAATATCCTTATTCATTGGTTTCTGTGCAGTTGGCATATCATTTATTTTAGGACTGCTGCTTGGGTTTTTAGCTGGTTATAAATCCGGATGGCTGGATTTAGTTCTAAACAGAATTACAGATTTATTCCTCGCCTTTCCTGTAATATTTATGATCATTTTTGTCCTTGCATTATTTGGTAATAACATGCTTGCTGTAATACTTGTACTGGGTTTTTCAGGATGGATGAGTTTATTTAAGTTAGTGAAAACTGAAATAAGCACTATTAAAACCAAAGATTTTTTTATTTCATCAAAGCTATTGGGATTGTCACCGTTTTCTTTACTGAAAAAAGAATTTTTACCCCTTATTTTAGCATTAGTAATTGTAAATATTATTTTCCAATTTGGAAATGTTGTGCTTGCTGAATCAGCCTTGAGTTATCTGGGATTAGGACTTGGAAATGAGTACTCTTCCTGGGGCTCAATGATTCAATCAGGGCAGGAATACATTACACAGTCGTGGTGGATGATAGTTTTACCGGGAGTATTACTTATTTTAACTTTACTGACAATTAATGATTTAGGCGGTAAGATAAAAGCACACTTTAACCCAAGAATAAAATATGATTAATCAGCGTTACATAGTAAAGAAATTACTAGGCAAGGGCAGAAGTAAGGTTTTCAGTGTAATTGACACAGAATTCCCGGAAAAAGAAATTGCTATGAAAATTCTGCCGCCGAATATTATTCAGGAAGAAAAAAACTCATTCGAAAAAGAATATTTTATATTAAGAAAACTTGATCACCCTAATATTATTAAAGCTTATGATATTGGTGTTGTTTTAACAATTGACAATGAAGATCAGGATGAAATTGAAACCGGATCATCGTTTATAACTATAGAAAAATTTGACTCCGTTGAGTTTAATAAATATGATGATGTTAGTAATGAGAACACATTAATAAAAATTATTAAACAGATATGTTCTGCACTATTTTATCTGCATCAGTCAAATTTCATATATTATGATCTCAAACCTCAGAACATTCTTGTTTCCGGTGATGGCAGCAATCCGCAAATTAAAATTATAGATCTTGGTTTAGCACATTATATTTTATCCGATACTGAAATAAATATACGGGGAACTGCAGAGTATATTGCACCCGAAGTACTGAAGAGACAACCTCACGATCATTCCGTTGATCTATATTCACTGGGAATGATTCTGTATCGTTGTGTCTATGGTAAATTCCCTTTTGAATTCCAAAATGAACTTGATATTTATAAAGCACATATTGAGAAGGAATTTGATTTTGCTACTTCTGATTATTCTCCCAAACTGATAGGGATTATTAAGAAACTATTAACTAAGGATCCTGACCAAAGATATTCAACAGCTTTGCAGGTACTGGCGGATTTGGATGTTGAGCTTAATATTGAATTAACCAAAGACTTTATTCCTGCCAAAACACTATGCGGAAGAAAAGACACACTTACAATAGTAAAAACATATCTTAATGATGAAGGCAGTAATGAAATATTTTCAATAAGAGGATTTAGTGGCGCCGGTAAGTCGCAAGTGCTTCGGGAATTAAATGCAATCTATCCTCAGTCAGTTTATGTGGAAAATACCCGAAGAAAAACAGGAGCAGATTTGCTTCGGTTTTTCTTTTATAAACTTTTTTTTAATGATCATTTATATGATAACCTGTTACCTGAAGACAAGGAAGTAGTCAAGCAGATATTCGATTCCCGTGAGGTTGAATTATCAGATTTTATTAAAGCCCTTATTTCCAGAATAACCGATAAAAAGAAACTGCTGCTCCTGGTAGATGATTATAATTTATATGATGAGTTTTCTAAAGATGCTATTAATATGATATTACCCATACTGCAAATCAATAAAGTAAAGGTTGTTCTGGCAGAATCCTCAGAATTTGAGTATGCAACCGAA
Source organism: Ignavibacteriaceae bacterium (assembly GCA_035463895.1). GTDB lineage: Bacteria > Bacteroidota > Ignavibacteria > Ignavibacteriales > Ignavibacteriaceae > JAGXRK01. The sequence continues at coordinate 4,100 of DATHSU010000072.1, forward strand.
AACTTATTCAATATACAAAGTATACAGATTACTCCTTTTACAGACAGACAGTTATCGGAATATCTTGATCTCAGTTATTACCAGAACTTTCCAAAGCAAAAACTAAGAAAAGTTATTCTTGAATATGCTGATTTGCTGCCGGGTAGCGTGGTTCAATTTATCAAGGACATTTTAATTCTTGGGATCATGAGGTATGAGCCTGATGAGGTAAAATTTGTTTTTGAAAAAGGAATTGAAAAATCATTAAGCGGTTCAAATGAAGAAGTTTATAGGTTAAGACTAAGTAATTTAACTGAAGATGAATTAAAAGTAGCGCAACTCATTTCTGCATTTAATATATCTGTTGAACAGATTGTATTGGCATCCATACTTAACAAATCACCGGAACAGATTGAAACAATACTTATAAATCTTCATTACAAAAACATTATAAACCCGCTTAGTATAAGTAATTCGCCAAATATTATTTCGGACAGCTTTAAGGGATTTATTTATAACACAATCAAAGAAAAAAAGAAATTACACCTTATAATCGCCAGCCTTATCAAACGAATATTGCCTGATTTCAATATTATTGAACATGCGCGGCAATATGAACTTGCCGGTGAATTCATCAAAGTTGCTGAACTGATTAACAAGGAGATTAAACGGGCTGAGGAATTATCTGCCTACTCATATAAGAAAAAACTAATTGAAGATCTGCTGCAGCTTCCGGTTAGTCAGGATATTAAAAACAGTCTTTATTATGAACTTATTAAAACATTATACAAATTAAGTGATTTTAAAGAAGCGTTGGAGTGTTTTGAGAAGATTGATATGAGTACAATAGATGAAGACATAAGAAAAGAATTATTATTTATTAAGGGCAGTTCGTCAATATCCGTAAGAAGAATTACTGAAGGCATAGAATTCCTCAACATTTTGTTGGAGGATGAAAATGAAGCTTCATTTCGACAAAAAATTTTAGCAGAAATAGCTTATGCTGAATTCGAACTTGGTAATTATAAAGTTTCCGAAAAGATAGCACTTGATTTGTTAAATCAAAAAGAAACATCGGACGAAGAGAAGGGGAAATGTTATAATCTGCTTGGTATGATAAAAGTCTATGCAGAGGAGGATTTAAATTCAGCGATTGAAAGTTTTAATAATGCACTTGTAATGTATAAAAAAGCTCAGTCTCCAAGAAGAGTATCAGGTGTTGAAGTTAACCTGGGTAACATTTACAATATGTTAGGTGATGATGAAAAATCAGAAAAGCACTGGGAGAATGCTCTGAGAATTAATGAGTCTATTGGCAATTTAGAGCAGGAAGCAATAATCTTAATGAATTATGGAATTTATTTCTGGCATAAACTAAATTTTGAAAAGGCACTTAGATTTATTGGTAGATCTGATAACATTTTTTCAAGCCTTGGCAATGTAAATTATCAGGCAGTTGTTTTGACTAATTTGGGAGAAATATATCTAATAATATGTGAATATCAGAAATCTTTTGAATGCCTGAATAATGCTGTGAATATTTTTCGTAGATTAGATAATTATGAAGAACAAGCTAATGCGCTTTTCGATATTGGCAAATTAAGTTATCAATTGAATGACATCGAATTATTAAAAAACACTATCAACGATTATAAGAATTGTTTTT
>DATHSU010000073.1:0-4571 GCA_035463895.1 Ignavibacteriaceae bacterium
TAATGTTGTAATTGCAAATACAGGCAAAGACCTTCGGTTAAGTGGTATAGCATCTTTATTTCTGAAAAACATAAAAGTAATTGCAAGACAGGGAATTGATTATCCTTTAAAAAATAATTTCAGGTACAAAGTAGCATATAAGAAACTGGCTGACAGAATCGTCGCAAATTCTGAGGCAACTAAATCTACAATGCTTAAGAGTGCACCGTGGTTAAAACCTGAAAGAATAAAAGTTATTTACAACGGAATTGATCCGGCGATTTATAAATCAGAGAACACAAAAGATCTAAGAAATGAATTCGGATTTGCTGAAGATGATTTTGTAATCGGATTTGTCGGAAGGTTAAGCATCCAAAAGGGTGTTCAATACGCGTTAGATGCTCTTAAGTCTGTTATTGAAAAGTATTCAAATGTCCGTCTTTTAATTTGTGGTGATGGTGAACTTCGCGGTGATGTTGAAAAGTTTGTTTCAGAAAATAAGTTGGAAGGCAAAATTCATTTAGCAGGATTCAGAAAAGATATTCCGGATATAATGAAGACGATAGATGTTTTATTAACTCCATCTTTATGGGAAGGTTTTGGAATTGTACTTATTGAAGCAATGGCTGCTGGAAAGCCTTGTATTGCAACCGACACCAGCAGCATTCCTGAGATTGTTGAAGACGGTGCGAATGGATTTTTGGTTCCCCCGAAAGATTCACAGTCAATATCAGAATCGTTAATTAAATTAATTTCTGACCCTCAGCTTGTTCGGCAAATGGGACAAGCCGGAATCGAGACTGTTAATCAAAAATTTACTATTGATAAAATGATAAAGGAATATGAAAGTGTTTTTTGATTTGTTTTCGCAGGCTGAAGCCTGCGGCTACCACTCTTAATCTATAATAATCTCATCAACCATTAACCATACTTTCCATCCTACCGCAGGGTGCCAATCCGGAACAGTTAACGGATTCTTTGCAAATATTTTTACATATCTGCCCGAAGTATTATTTAATTCAACCGAAAAATCTTCACTTAGCCAGGTTGGATCTTTTAATGAAAACTCTTTATTTACATTGCCGACAGATTTGAAATTCTCTTTATCATCCGAGACAAAGTATTCAACATACTCAGGAAAAACCACCAATGATGATGAAGCAGTAAAAAATCCAACACTTATTTTGTTGATATCTGTTACGGATTCAAGATCAACAATTGCTTCAAAATCAGTCATACTAAATCCCTGCCAGGAACCATCACGATATTTGCTTGTTCCTCGTACTCCGTCGGTTAGTGCGTGATCTCCGCCGCCTGTGAATCTTTCACTATATGGATATGTTAGTTCTACTTTTGATCCGGTAGCCTTATTAATCGAAAAATTGCGTATATAAGATCTTGCTAAAACCTTTCCTCCTTTGGAAAATTGAAATTTTATTTCGTCTGATTGTGTTATATGCAAATTGAATCTTGTAACTCCTATTGGATTTGACATCATTGGTCCGTGGGATTTACTAAGTACGTAAACATTTAAATCCTTTTGTAAAACATCTACTTGGATTTCAAATGAGCGCGTAGAGTGGTTAAAAGTCGGTATTAATTCGAAAGGTTTAGATTCTAATCCATACTCAACACTAAGATAATCTAGTTTTTTATAATGTTGCTGCATTCTTAATCTAAAAGACTCATAATCTCTTTCAGCTGGATAAGTCCAAGCTACTTCAGAAAGAGCTAACAGACGCGGAAAAAGTCTATCGTCAATTTCTTCCTGCGGTGCATATTCTGTCCACATATTTCCTTCTGTTCCTAATACGTGTTTTACTTCTTCAACATTAAGTTCAGGCGGGACGGGATCAAACGAATAAACTTTAGGAACATCGGTTGTTTCAATATTATAATCAAAGTAGCAGTGACTGGTTGGTGATACAATTACATCGTGACCCATTTTAGCAGCTTCAATAGCACCTTTAGTTCCGCGCCATGATTGTACAGTTGCATCGGGCGCCAATCCGCCTTCCAGAATTTCATCCCAACCGATTATCTGTCTTCCTTTTGAGTTTAAGAATTTTTCCATTCTTGTAACAAAATAACTTTGAAGTTCGTGTTCATCGGCAAGACCTTCATCTTTAATACGCTGCTGACACTTCGGGCATTCTTTCCATCTGTCTTTCGGGGCTTCATCTCCTCCAATGTGAATATATGTACTCGGAAATAGTTCAATCACCTCTGTTAAAACATCCTCAAGAAAATTAAACGTTTCTTCATTACCGGCACAGTAAATGTCTTTATAAATTCCCCACAATGTTCCCACATCAAAAGGACCGCCGGTGCATGAAAGATGAGGATAAGTTGCAATGGCAGCAGTTGAATGTCCGGGTAATTCAATTTCCGGAATTACGGTTATAAATCTGCTGGCAGCATATTCAACAACTTCTTTAATATCCTCCTGTGTGTAATATCCGCCGTAAACTGCTCCATCATCATACTTTCTGAATGCTCCGATCTCTGTCAACTCAGGATATTTCTTTATTTCAATTCGCCATGCCTGATCTTCTGTAAGATGCCAGTGGAGTACATTCATTTTGTGATATGCAAGAAGATCGATATAACGTATAACAAAATCTTTTTCCATAAAATGTCGGCAGCAGTCAAGGTTCAAACCGCGATGGACAAATCTCGGATAGTCTTTTATTTCAACAGCTCCCACAACCAATTCGTTTTTGTCATCAAGATTGTTTTCAACAGGCAGCAATTGTCTCAATGATTGTATTCCATAAAATATTCCATTTGGTTCATTTGCGGTAATAAATATTTTATCTTTTGTAATGCTAAGATGATATGCTTCTTTACTGTTGCTGTGATCAAGTTTGGTAAGTTGGAAATCAATAACATTATTTCCTGATTCACCGGAAGATCTTTCAACAATCATTTTTAAGCCATACAAAACATCAACTTCATCGGCGAAGTATTCTGCGATCTTGTGTGTTTGTTCATTATACAAAATTTTTGTTGATCTATTAAAAGTAAAGTTCCCATCAAGAATTTTTATCTCCTGAGGATTCGGAATAATGTTGATTTTGTTTGTTTGTGCTGAAAGGTTCATAGTTAATAAGAGGGCGGTTAATATTAAACTTAAATTATTCATAGCGGTAAAACATTTATGTGGTAAAATATCTATAACAAAATTAACAAAGTGGTGTGAAAGAGCGAAGGAAAATCGAAAACAAAAAAAACACGCTTCAACTTTAGCCGAAGCGTGTTCAAGAAAATTAATTTTGATTATTATTTATCAAGTTCTTTAAACTCACCTAAAGTCTTTGTGAAAATATAAATAGCTGCAATTCCTAAAATAGTATGAACAGCAAGAGTGTACATTATATATTCGGGATTACCTGCTCTTTCGAAACCACCCATCACTCCAGTGTAAATACCGCTTAAAATAGCCCCAATAAAAACGGCAAGAAAGTTCGTTCCCATATAAAGACCGGCTTTCTCTTTTGGAGCTATCCACATTATATATTCCTGTATTCTCGGAGAAGAGATCATCTCACCAATCGCAAAAAGAAAAACTCCGAGATACACAAGATTATTTGAACCGGTAACAGCCATCGCAAGAACGACGAATCCTGCTGCTGCCACTAACAATCCAAATAAAAAGGATGGTATTGCCGGTCGTTTCTCAAACGTGCGTGAAATAAGAAGCTGAAATACAATAATAATATATCCCGTATGAGAAATTGCTTCAGCATTTAACCGCCATTCTCCCTCTTCAAAATTTGAAATTATTCTTGTAATACCTTCACCCAGAATAGAACTGGTGCTTTGGTATAGTGCCGCAGTATTCATATGATCGTGGATGTAAACGGCAAGCACATTAAAGAACGCCCAAAAGGGCATCCAGAAAAATACGCCAAGCAGAACAAGAAACACTACAAACTTCATGTCTGAAAGAGCAACTCCCATATCTTTAAATTTTTGTTTAAGAGTTGTTCCGTCTATTTCTCTTGGAGGCTCTTTGTAAAAGAAGATCGTAATTAAAAACATTAATCCTACTGCTGCTGCTGCAGTGATGAAAACATAATCCCACGACCATCCTCTTAACTTACCCATTACAATCGGACCAAATGATGCACCAATGTTCACCATCTGGTAGAAAATTCCAAAGCCGAGGGTTTTATTTGTTTTGTCTGTAGTAGCTCTTACCGTACCCGATATTAATGGTTTAAAGATACCAGCAGCAAAACCAATTGTTAACATAGTTATTGCTATTCCGGAAAATGTTTCTGTTACAATTAGCAGAAGTATTGCCGGCAAATAAGCCATGTAAGAAACAATAAGCATTTTCTTAAATCCATATTTATCTGCGAAGGTTCCTGAGAAAAGGGGAACCAAATAAGAAAAGGCAAGAAAAATACTTTGAATTATTCCAAGATCGCCGCGTGAATAGCCAAGCTGCTGAAGGTAAATCCCGAAACCCATATAGATTCCGTAGTAAGCAAATCTTTCCAGCACCTCAATGCCGTTAGCAACCCAGAAAACCGGGGGGAAAGAAGATCGTTTGTTTTTATCAGCCATAACTTTCCGTTTTTATG
>DATHSU010000074.1:0-3716 GCA_035463895.1 Ignavibacteriaceae bacterium
AGTCTTGCAGATTCAAATCAGTTTACATTTATTTTTATTACTGATATTCATATCCAACCCGAAAGAAATGCTATTGAGGGATTTAAGAAAGCTATTGATGAAATTAATAATATAAATCCGGATTTTGTTATTTCCGGCGGCGATTTAATATACGATGCGCTTGGTGTAAGCTATGCAAGAGCTGACAGCCTTTTCAATCTATACAATGAAACTATAAAACTTATTAACTCACCGGTTTATAATACAATTGGTAATCACGAAATCTTCGGATGGTATGAAAAGAGCAATGTTCAGAATGATCATCCTGAATTTGGAAAAAAGATGTATGAAAACAGAATAGGTAAAACTTATTATTCATTCGAACATAAAGGAGTAAAGTTCTTTATACTCGATTCAATTGAAGAAATACCTGAAGGTGGCAAGTATTATGGGTATGTTAGCAATGAACAAATTGCATGGCTTAAAATGGAACTGCAAACAATTGATACTTTAACTCCTATTGTAATATCAACCCATATTCCTTTTATAACAACTTTCAGCCAGATTAAAGCCGGCTCGCAAAAGGAAAATGAAAGAGGATTGGTAGTTGAGAATTCCAGAGAAGTATTGGATTTATTCTCGTCTCATAATTTAAAACTTGTTTTGCAGGGACATTTACATTATTTCGAAGATTTGAATATTCAAAACAAAATCAGTTTTATTACAGGCGGAGCAGTATCTGCACGCTGGTGGCGCGGACCAAATGACGGAATGGAAGAAGGATTTCTTATTGTTAAAGTTATAAGTGATGAAATTTTAACTGAATATTTTGACTATGGATGGGAAGTAAGTGAATAGAACAATTTTATTAAATCATAATTAAACAAGAAAACATCAGGAGAGTTTAGTATGCAAAAATCAATATCAAGAATAATGGCTGAATATGCAGTTAACCTGCAGTATAAAGATTTACCAAAAGAAGTTATCCACGAAGTGAAAAGATATCTGTACGATTCTTTCGGATGTGCCTTCGGCGGTTATCATACAAAGGATGTGAGGATTATCCGCAACATCTATAAAGATATGGGAGGTACTGAAGAAGCAACAGTTATTGGATATGGCGATAAAATTCCTGCCGTTAATGCAACATTGGTAAATTCATTAATGATCCGTGCTTTGGATTTTAATGACATTTACTGGAAGGAAGATCCTTCTCATCCATCTGATATTATTCCTGCGGCACTATCAATGGCAGAATTAGTTGGCGCATCAATGGAAGATGTTATTGTAGCAACTGTTCTTGCTTATGAATTTGAACAGAGACTGTGTGAATTTGCAGTACCGGGAATACGTGAACGCAAATGGCATCACGCAACGTTAACACAGTTTGTTTCTCCAATTGTTGCAGGGAAAATTCTTGGACTGAATGTTGATCAAATGGTTAATGCAATTGGAATAAGCGGATGCCACAATCATACTATTGGATGTCCTACTGCCGGCAAACTTACAATGATGAAAAATACAGTTGATCCGATGGCAACACAGTCAGGTGTATTTTCAGCACTAATGGCTCAGCGTGGTTACTCCGGAACAGAAGCAGTGTTTGAAGGTAAAGAAGGTTTTATGGACACGTTTCTTGGTTGGAATGCCAAAGAGCAAAAAGTTGAACCAGTCAGTATGAAAGGCAGGGATGGTGTCTCGGAATGGAAGTGGAATATTGATAAACTAATTGGTGGACTTGGCGATTCATATAAAATTCTTGAATGCAGTATGAAAGCATTTCCAACTGAAGCACTGACTCATACTCATTTATCAGCAACACTAAAAGTTGTATCAACAAATAATATTTCTTATGATCAGATTGAATCTGTAACACTCACAACATTAGCACAGGCTTATGATATTCTTTTCGATCCACATAAATATCGTCCGGAATCAAGAGAAACTGCAGATCATTCGCTTCCATATTGCATTGCAGCAGCATTGGTGGATCACAAAGTAACTACTCAATCATTCTCCGATGAAAAGCTTAAAGATCCGAGAATTTGGGAAGTAATTGACAGAATAAAAGGTGAGCCATCCATAGAATTTGAAAAAATGTTTCCGGCAAAACAGCCGAGCAAAGTTGTTGTTAAGACAAAAGACGGAAGGGAATTTTCTGAATATCTTGAATATCCGAAAGGAGATCCAAGGGAACCTATGACAATGGAAGATCTTGATAATAAATTTGAGGCCCTTTCTTCTCAGTTATTTGTTTCAGGAAGAAGAAAAGAAATGAAAGCTGCAATTTTCAATGCAGAACTTATGACTGCACGCGAATTTATGAAGAAAATGATTATTTAATGAATAACACGCTGATGACGCAGATTATTCTGATCAGCGCAGATCAGTTGAATCAGTGTAATCTGTGTGCCATTGTTTTAAAAAGTTAAAAAGTAAATAATATGAAAATGTTAATTAAATCATCTGCAGGCAAACGAGGTGACTCAATCCGTTCAGATTGCTATTTTGAAGTTGAGCTGAAAAATTCGGGAGGAATAAAACTCGATACCAAAAGCAAAGTTGAATCAATGTACGGAGAGTCAATCAAACAAATGATACTCGATATGTGCAAGTTTTTCGGATTGAAAGACGCCAAGATTCTTTGCGAAGATAATGGAGCACTTCCGTTTGTTCTCGCTGCAAGATTTGAGCTTGCCATAAAAAGATTATTCCCTCAAATAAAAAAAGAATATCTCCATCAGATGATCCCACAAAATCTTTACTCCACTAAAAAAGATCAGTTAAGAAGAAGCAGGTTATATTTACCCGGCAATGAACCAAAGTTCTTTGTTAATGCCGGACTTCATTCTCCTGATGGAATAATTCTGGATTTGGAAGATAGTGTAGCTCCAACTGAAAAAGATGCTGCACAACTTCTCGTGCGTAATGCACTTCGATCGGTTGACTTTTACGGTGCTGAAAGAATGGTAAGAATCAATCAGCTTCCAAAAGGATTAGATGATCTGAAATTTATTGTTCCGCATTATGTAAATGTAATTCTCGTTCCAAAGTGTGAATCAGCAGAACAAATTAAGCAGCTTGAAAAAGAAGTTGAGAAGTTGAAAAAGCAACATAAAGTTGAATTCTCAATTTACTTTATGCCAATCATTGAAAGTGCACTGGGTGTAATTAAGGCTTATGAAATTGCAAGCGCTTCAAAAAATATTTGTGCTCTTGCAATCGGACTTGAAGATTATACCGCTGATATCGGAACTCAAAGAACAAATGAAGGACGTGAGAGTATTTTTGCCAGACAAATGTTAGTCAATGCTGCACGTGCTGCAGGAATTCAACCGATTGATACTGTCTTTTCTGACGTTGCTGATATGGAGGCTTTGAGGGAAAGTGTTATAGAAGCAAAGTCACTTGGTTTTGAAGGGAAAGGATGTATTCATCCACGTCAGATAAAAGTTGTTCACGAAGCTTTTGCTCCGACAATAGAAGAGATTGAAAAAGCGAAGAAAATAGTTTTGGCATTCGAAGATGCCGAGAAAAAAGGACTTGGCGTTGTATCACTTGGAAGTAAAATGATAGATCCGCCGGTTGTTAAACGAGCAGTAAAAACAATTGATCTTGCAATCTTAACTAATTTATTAAAGAAAGATTGGAGAAATGTAGTTTAATCATCAGGTCACCTTAGATAGAGAAACAATTTAACAATTAAGTAATTTAAAAATGAAACTAGTAAAAAACGC
>DATHSU010000075.1:0-2248 GCA_035463895.1 Ignavibacteriaceae bacterium
GTTCCGCCACCCCGGCAGAAATCATAACAAGTTCGGTTTATCGCTCAATAAAGATTGGTACTCCAAACCTTACTATTCCCACACTAACGCAAAAGCTTTAATTTTAGCGTGTAAATATAGATATACAGTAATTTTATTGCAAGAAACCCAATAAAAAGTTTCAATCCATTAAAACTAAGCTCAAGAATGCTAAAAACTACTCATTATCCATATTTATGTTCTCAAATATAAGAACTCAATTTTCTCAATTCTGCTTAAAATACAGCTTAATAAATTTCGTTTTTGAATTAGATTAAATTAAATACAGTTTTTATTTTAAATAGTTGTGGCATATACTTTGTCAAAATTGGGCGATTTGAATTTTTTTATTTTGTATTTATCAATTGTTAAGTTTTAAGTAATTTGCTGAACATTTAATCATCTCTTAAAGGACATCCAAATGAACATCACTCACATAGAACATATTGGTATTGCCGTTAAAAATCTGAATGAATCAATAAAATTTTATGAAAATATTCTTGGTCTAAAATGTTACTCAATTGAGGAAGTAGCAGATCAAAAAGTTAAGACTGCATTCTTTCAGGTTGGTCAAACTAAAATAGAATTACTTGAATCAACTGATCCTGATGGACCAATTGGAAAATTTATTGACAAAAAAGGAGAAGGTATTCATCATATAGCATATGCAGTAACCGACCTGCCGGCAGCACTTCAACATGCCAAAACAAATGAGGTTAAACTTGTTGATGAAAATCCAAGAAAAGGCGCAGAAGGGTTAAACATTGCATTCCTTCACCCTAAGTCAACAAACGGAGTTCTGACAGAATTTTGTTCAAACCCGGAATAAAGAGTTTTAAATTTTACTTATTACAAATGGAACAATCATTATGATGGAAGATAAAATAAAAGAGCTAATGGCTCTTCGCCAGCAGGCAAGGCTTGGAGGCGGTGAAAAACGAATTGCATCACAGCATAAAAAAGGTAAACTAACTGCAAGAGAAAGACTTGATCTTCTTCTTGATGAAGGAAGTTTTGAAGAATTCGATATGTTCGTCTGTCACCGAAGCATCGACTTCGGATTAGATAAAGAAACTTATCTATCTGACGGTGTGGTTACAGGTTATGGAACAATTGACGGCAGATTAGTTTATGTGTTCTCACAGGACTTTACAGTTTTCGGCGGTTCGCTTTCCGAAATGTATGCTCAAAAAATTTGCAAGATAATGGATAAGGCGATTAAAGTCGGAGCACCGGTTATTGGAATCAATGATAGCGGTGGTGCTAGAATTCAGGAAGGCGTTAAAAGTCTTGGCGGTTATGCAGATATATTTCAAAGAAATATTCTGGCCTCAGGTGTGGTTCCGCAAATCTCTGCAATATTTGGTCCTTGTGCCGGTGGTGCTGTATACTCCCCTGCTCTTACTGACTTTATTATTATGACTAAGTCTACAAGTTATATGTTTGTTACTGGACCCAAAGTTGTTAAAACTGTTACCGGTGAAGAAGTAACAGATGAAGAACTTGGTGGTGCAATGATTCACGGCTCAAAATCCGGTGTAACACATTTTGTTGCTGATGATGAATATGAAGGAATTTCTCTTATAAGAAAATTACTTAGCTACCTTCCCCAGAATAACCTTGAAGATCCGCCGCTGGCTCCCTGTGATGATCCAATTGATAGATTAGAAGACTCTTTAAATACCATTATCCCTGAAGCTACAACTAAACCTTACGATGTTAAAGATGTAATACACGCTGTTGTTGACTATAACGAATTTTTGGAAGTAGCAAGACACTATGCACCTAATATAGTCACAGGCTTTGCCCGGTTTAACGGAATGCCGGTTGGTATTGTAGCCAATCAACCAAATTATCTTGCCGGTGTACTAGACATAAACTCATCCAGAAAGGCAGCAAGGTTTGTTAGGTTCTGTGATTCATTTAATATACCAATTGTAACATTTGTTGATGTGCCCGGCTTCTTACCCGGTACATCGCAGGAATACGGCGGTATTATTATTCACGGTGCAAAACTTTTATTCGCTTATGGTGAAGCTACTATTCCTAAAGTAACAATCATTCTCCGAAAAGCTTACGGCGGTGCTTACGACGTTATGAGTTCTAAACACCTGCGTGGTGATATTAACTATGCCTGGCCAAGTGCTGAAATTGCAGTGATGGGTCCAAAAGGTGCAATTGAAGTTCTGCATCACAAGGAACTGCAACTAATTACTGATACTGAAGAGAG
>DATHSU010000076.1:0-1732 GCA_035463895.1 Ignavibacteriaceae bacterium
TCTTTCGTAACCGGAAGGATCTGTAATTCTTGTAAAGCTGGTTTTCGTTATAAAAAACATTGAAAGTGTCAATATCAGGAAAAGAAACATCGGTTTTTTCATAGCTGCCTGTTTTTAATCTACTGTTAAAGAAACCTCACAAGGTGATAAAGATATAATTTTAAGGATAATATCCGGAATACATAAATTGCATTTGTAATCGTTGGCCATATTTTATTTAAGATTTGGAATAAGATTCCGGTTTGTTATCGGTTGTTATTCGTTTATATAAATCAGCAGTAACAAAACATGTTCACCGGTTAGACAGTACTTTTTCCTGGCAGCAGGGATTTTACGATACTATTATCTTTACAACCGGGCAATTGTCGCGTATCAGAAGATACATTTCAGAAAATACACAATACTACAGTGGTAAAGTTTGATTTTCTTCAAAATCCGTCCTTCTTTGACCACATCAAAAGAAGGGCTGAAAGCGGTTAACATACATTTGGAAACAACAAAGATTTGACTCAGGAACTGGATGGCCAAATTTGATAGGCTTACCGATAGGTAGGATCGGGGCTTGCTGCTTATAATTCAATTATTCTATATCCTGAAACAGCCTTTTTTGTTTCCTGTATTGAATATTGATTTATTAAAGCTTCCCTTTCTCTTCCAGCCATTTTCTCACTCTTTCATGCTCTGCCTGGTATTTCCTTTCAATATCCCTGACGATCTCCAGGAATTCAGGATCATTCCTTATGCTGTCAAATAATGGATCCAGTTTGATTAATCTGAAAATAAATAAGTCCATCCATTTCCTTTGATTGAATTTTTTAAGATTTTCAATTGCTTTATCCCTGTCTCCCCTGAATGAATATATTCCGGCAAGATCATAAAACGCACTTAGGTTTCTGCTGTATTCCCGCCCCAACTCGATCGATTCATTACAATATTCAATCTGCTTATTAAAGTAGTATTCCGCTTCTTTTTTATAACCATTTTGCCATAAAACATATCCTACACGTTGCATATTTTGCAGGTCAAAACTTCCGGAAGCTTCTAATTTCTCAACATATGTTTTGTAATATTTCAGTGATTCCCTGTAATGGCCAAGGAACATATGGCTATATCCTAAACTGTTAATAAAGCCCAATCTATTTGTGTCAATCTTATGTCCTTTTTCAAGAAATTCTATAGCTTTTAGGAAATTACCCTGATAGTTTTCGGATCTGCCTAAATGCGCATAATATTCAGTTGAATCTCCAGTCAGTTTTAAGGCTTCCTGAATACAATCCCTGAATTTTTCAATAAATCCTGCATTATGATAAACCCAGCCAAGGTTTATCAGAAGTTGTGGCAACATTGAGCCGCGATTAAGCGATATGGCTTTGTTATAATTATCAATGGACTTAACTAAGTCGAGAGTTGAATAGGTAATCCCATTACCCCAATAAGGCATCCAATCATTAGGATTGAATTTTATGGCTTTATCTGCTTCTTCAAGAGACTGTTCAGCATTACCATTAAAAAAATAATAAGCTGACTTCACAAAATATGCTTCTGCTAATTGTTTGTCAAATGAAAGAGCAATATCCGCAAGGATCAGAACAGAATCCATGTAATTTTCCGAGAAGAATCCGCTCCGACGAGTCTTGTTCCAGAATGCCATAGCTAATCCCGAATAAGCCTGAGCAAATGTTGAGTCATACTCCAGTGCTTCACGATATAGATCTTCGGCTCTTTCCAGTGC
>DATHSU010000077.1:0-1689 GCA_035463895.1 Ignavibacteriaceae bacterium
TTAATAATTTCCATAATTATTCCAAATTCTTTACAAAATTACGCAAGTCTCGTGTGTTTTAAAAATTAAAAAAAATGCTATTTCTGTTAAGAAGCTATAGATACTTATTGATGTTCAAATTCAATATTTCATGCATTTTCACTGTTTTTCCATGCATGAATAAGCCGGCAGAATACCTTAAATTTCCATAGAATCTAAGAAAACACAGCAATAAATTGAATGGCACAAAAATTCTATATCTGCAGGTAAAAGCGCACAGTTAATTTCAATCAAATAAAGGAGAAACAAAATGATAACTGCAGAAAAAACGAAGAAATATCTTCTTCCATTTTTTTTACTTGCTTTAATTTCTTTTCTGTCCGCCTGCCAGGACAGTTCTGTTATTGAACCTGAAATAACAACCGACAGACAGGCAATGGAAAAACTGGTCAGCGAAGATTCGGTTTTAAATTCCTTTGAGCCAAATTTTAATGAAGATGGTGAAACCGACTTTTTAGGAAAAGTTAATGCTGATATCTATCCATTTAAAGTCTGGCACAGGATGAGATTAGTCAACAGAAACCTCACTATTGATATTCAGGGTGATACTGCCTATGGCGTGGTAACGAATACTTTCGAAGGTATTCTTTTTATCGCTGCTTCATACGATCCAAATGCAACTACTCCGGATACAGTTGTACAAAAACCATTTACATCTATTGTAACACGCAATGTTATATTTGTAAAAATTGACCGCAATCCAAATCCGGAAAGAAACTGGAGAATAGCTGCTATTTCCCTGCCTGAAGGCGGAACACAAAGTCCTAATATTGACATAACTAAATTCACTGCATTTCTGCCGAATGGTGATACGCTTATAATAACTTCGCCAAATGATTATTATCTGATAAGAAACTGGCAGCACTGGTGGAGATGGAGACACATTCCTGTACTTCAGCCGGGTCAGGAAGTTCTTTTAAGAGTGGAAGTTACAAGTGCCTATTCCGATACTGACTTTGTAACAATTACTTTTGGAGCGGACAGATTCGGTATGCACAGACTTAAAAAACGTTTTGTACTTGTTTCATCAACACCTAATGGAAATTTATACGATAAAGTATACGAACAGACATTTACTCCAAGACCATTTGCATTTGGATTCTTCCATGCAATTGTAAATGCAACTCCAAAACAGGTGATCTTTGATGATTCAACTCCGGTTGAAATGGAATCCTGGGGTGTGCCTTATTATGTAAGACCATTGCCTTAACAGAATAAGATAAATTTGTTTTCAAATCCTCCCCTTCGCGGGGAGGATGTTTTTTTGTTTTAGTATTTCAGTTGGATGAATTAATAAGTAATGTTAAGTTAAAAGAAATGAAAAAGTACATTTTTTACATATTTGTATTACTGTCAATATCATATTTCGGATGCGACAAGCCTGCACCAACCGAGTTGATTGATGATTCCGGAACAAGTAATAATTTTGAGATTGAAGTAATCGGTGATGATTTAGATAATGAATACTACAGCAACGGATATGATACAAGCGGTGTTACCGAGGACATCCGTAGATTTGCAAATATTATTTCGATAAGCGGAATAAAAATTACCGGCACCGGTAGAACTGATAATATTTCAACAGCGCAGGTTATTCTTTCTGATAAATCGAATCCTGTTTATTCTCCCGGGGGCAGATTAATTGGTTAT
>DATHSU010000078.1:0-2075 GCA_035463895.1 Ignavibacteriaceae bacterium
AACTGATAGGGAAGATAATCCGATTTGAGCTCAGCAATGCTTTCAGAAGCAAATGGATCGTAGCCTAAGCAGTGTTCTTTTTTCTTTTATCATACCTGCTTCTGAGTTTTGAAACAGACACTGCAAAATCAGCTATCAGTATGATGAATGTAGTGTTAATAGTAATTCCACTTGTCAGTATAATTTTCGGGACGATATTTGTTTATAACTCCAGAGATTACATTGAAATGATTTTATGCCAGCCAATTGACAGAACATCTCTTTTCCTCGGATTATATTTTGGAAACTCTATCCCATTAGCCTCAGGATTTTTATTCGGTACGTTATCCGGTTTTTTGCTGAATGGATTTTCCTTTTCTTCATCAGAAGGGTTTATAATACTTCTTCTTGTCGGCATATCATTAACCTTCATTTTTACCGCTATCGCATTTTTTGTGGCTATAAAATTTTCAGATAGAGCAAAGGGTTTGGGCTTCTCAATAATTCTTTGGCTAATACTTGCAGTAGTTTACGACGGATTCATACTGATGTTCGTTTACTTTTTCCAGGAATACCCGATTGATAACACAGTGCTTATCATTAGTCTGCTTAATCCGATTGATCTGGGAAGAATTTTATTCATTCTGAACTTTGATGTATCCGCTTTGATGGGTTACACAGGAGCATTGTTTAACAAGTTCTTCGGCGGGTCACTGGGAATGGTTTTATCGATCATCACTTTATTATTCTGGTTTTTAATCCCAGTACTACTTGGACTACGAGGATTTAAGAAAAAGGATTTTTAAGAAATACATTTTTCCATTTCTTTCATTGTTTGAATCTGTCACATTCATTGTAATAGTTTTTATCAATCCTTATTGACAATATTCAAATTTATCGTTAATTTTAATCAGACAAAGTTATCTGATTATTAAAAATGACTGTAATATTTTCTAAAAAATGCGAATACGGACTTCAGGCAGTTCTTTACATGGCTGCTAAAGAACCGGGCTGTGTTTGTCCTTCTGATGAAATTGCTGATAAACTTCAGATACCAAAAGAATTTGTTTCCAAGATCTTACAAAGCTTAACAGAAAGCGGAATTGTTGATTCCAAAAAAGGGAAATCTGGTGGTTTTCTGTTAGCAAAGAATCCTTCAAAAATAAGATTGATTGATATTGTGACTGCGATAGATGGACTTGATCTGTTTAACAGATGTGTGCTAGGTTTTCCCAACTGCTCACCTGATCAGCCGTGTCCCGTTCACGACAAATGGGGTGAACTAAGAACAAAAGCATATAAAATGCTTACCGATGAAACAATAGATAAATTCAAAGAGAAGACATTAAGTAAGATTAGTAAGATTTAATATTTTTTTGCTTAAAAACCAGACAAATAACTCCGATAATGAAAGTTAAAACTAAGGTAATCCGTAAAGATGAAAAGGGGATTCAAAAAACAAGATTCATTGTTCAATCACTTTTTGCTGCACTATGCATTTGGATAGGTGTCGAGTTTTATTTCTTTATCCAATACCTGGAAACAAACGGTGCTGCATCATTTCATTCACGCCCACCCGGAGTTGATGGGTTTCTTCCAATAAGTTCTTTCATGAGCTTTTATCATTTTTTAATGACTGGTGAAATTCATTCAGCACATCCTGCAGGATTTTTTATTTTTCTCTCAATTATTCTAATGTCATTAGTATTCGGAAAATCATTTTGCAGCTGGCTTTGCCCAATTGGATTTATATCAGAACTGGTTGGTGACTTTGGTGAAAAAATATTTAAGAGAAGATTGAAGCTTCCGAAATTTCTCGACTATCCTTTGAGAAGCTTAAAATACCTAATGCTAGGCTTTCTTATTTATTCAGTCATCTTCCTGATGTCGGGGTTAGCACTCAAAGCTTTTTTGGATAGCCCGTACAATGCTATATCAGATGTAAAGATGTATTACTTCTTTGCAGACATTTCTCAAACAGCACTAATAGTAATAGCAGTGCTTTTTGTGCTTTCAATTTTGATAAGAAATTTCTGGTGCAGATTTCTTTGTCCATATGGTGCACTGCTTGGAATCACCTCACTATTAAGTCCGAA
>DATHSU010000079.1:0-12920 GCA_035463895.1 Ignavibacteriaceae bacterium
CCTGGATTTACCTTTTGGGTGATAATCCCGGAGTTACCATGCCTATAATTTACAGAGCTGTTGAAGGCGGAACTTCATTTTCAATGTATGTCAGAAATAACAAGGCTTACTTTTCAGTTGGTAATAGCGTTCCTGTAAGCACACAGGAATTTCCGGCATTTTCATGGATCCATATTACCGGAATGTATGATGGTCAGAATCTTAAAATTTATTCCGGCAATACATTGATGCAAAGTATCACAACGTCACCGGGAAACCCATACTCATCAGGGACTGGATTGTATATCGGGAATTCTGAGGAGGGTGCATTTAAAGGATTGATTGATGAAATAAGAATATGGAAAATAGCATTAGGTGATAATCACATAAATGGTTCAGGTGGTAACGGTAATCCTGCAGAACCTTTTCCATCTGTGTTAAGACCAGATCTTGCAGCTCAATATTCCTTTACAGAAATTACAAACAATTCATACTTATCGGATTTATCTGATTCACTTAATCATTTAAGAGTGGAAAACATTTCTCAGATAGTGCCAAGCAAAAATCTGCCATTTCTGATTGTTAATTCAACAAGCGATTTACCTGATCTATTACCCGGTGACGGAAAAGCTGACGCCGGTAATGGAATCGTTTCTTTAAGAGCGGCTATTGAAGAAGCTAATGCGTTACCCGGTGAGCAGATAATCTATTTTTACATTTCCGGAGCGGGACCACACACCATTCAGCCATTATCGTTACTTCCTGCAATCACTGATGAAGTTTTTATTGATGCAGCTTCACAACGTGGTTATAATGGATCGCCTGCAATTGTATTGGATGGAACTCAAAGTTTAGAAACCGGATTATCTTTTCTTTCGAGTGGTAATAAAGTAACCGGCCTCTCAATTAAGAATTTTACTGGTGATGGCATATCTATCGGAGATCTTTCAATAGGTGGAGTTCAATCGAATAATAATTTATTTGAAAATAATATAATTTCATTTAATGGTGCAGCAGGCATTGCTGTTAAAAATGGTGTCAGTAATTCTATCTTATCAAATTCAATCTATGCTAATGAAGGTATTGGAATTGATTTGTGGAGTTTTGACAGCAATGGAGATCCGGTCGGAGGCATAAACGAAAATGATCCTTTTGATGCAGATGAAGGAAATAATAATTTGCAGAATTATCCTGTCCTCACAGATTTTTATTCAGGAAGTACTGGAACCAGCATTGCAGGATATTTAGAAAGTGTTCCAAATAAAACTTTTAAGCTTCAGTTTTTCTCTAACTCTCCGAACCCGAATCAACTTGATCCCAGAGAGGGAGAATCATTGCTTGGAGAGAAATTTGTTACCACAGATAATAGTGGATTTGTTGAGTTTCAGGCTAACGTAGTAAATGCATCGGTTAATATTGCTGAAGGTCATTCAGTAAGTGCCACTGCAACTGATGAGATGGGCAATACCTCCGAATTTTCGATGGCAATCACAACAGAATATGATGACGGTGACCATTATCTCCTGAATACAACACTTGGCGGAATTCCACTGCACTGGGCAGAAGGCAATACAAAATATTCAATAGCGCCTTCTGTTATTGCATTGGGATATGATTCCGATATTGATCAAGCCTTTAATACTTACAGTGCTTTGGATCAGCTTACATTCACAAGAAGATTTTTACCTTCTGATTCAACCAATGAAAACTGGGGCGGTGATCCGGATGGTGTTAACAATGTTGTCTGGATGACCCCGGCTCAATGGGCAGAAACTGATATTCCGGAAAATGTTCTTGCTGCAACAAGAGTGCGGTATAATACTCTTACCGGTGAAATGTCAGATGTGGACATTGCTTTTAATAGTGTGCCTTATTCATTCTCTCTTAACACATCTTTTGAATGGTCAAATTCCGGATTAATGGATGATAAATTTGATGTTCAGAATACAGCAGCACATGAAATAGGACATTTTGTCGGATTAAAAGATCTTTATAATCCCGGTGATGCCGGATATATACTTGGTATAGGAATGGGTGCGGGCAATGAAGAACAAACTTTATACGGAAGAATTAATATTAATGAATTTAGCAAACGATCACTTTTTGATGACGGCAGCTCTCCACGTCAGAAAGGTGATATAGCTGGTATCGAAGAAATATACAGGTATGTAAATAATTCACTTGCAGATATTGTTTTGGTTTTTGATGGTTCTGCTAATTTCACCTCCGAAAATGTTTATAATGGTTTTATAACTTCGGTAAATGCTTCAATTGAATTAGTTTCAAAATTAAGAGACGGTGATCGTATTGCAATTGTGAACTCAAACACCATCGGATATTCACTAACAAGCTTTACAAAAGAAAGCGCTATTCAATTTTTATCAAATATGCTGCCAGGTGGAAGTGGTAATTTAGCAGAACGACTTCAACTTGCACAGACAGAATTAAGTGCAAACGGAATTCCTGAAAGAAAAAAAGAGATAATATTATTTAGTGCCGGTGAGGAATTTTCATCTCCATCTCTGATTGATCCAAACTATTCATTGCCGTCATTTCCAGTTCATACATTAGGATTTGGATCCAGTTTTTCCGGGCAGGATCTGATGGGCTGGGTGGCTAATGAAACCAGTGGTGATTATTTCCAGATACCAGATGCAACTGAAATTGCTAATGTGGTAAATGTTATTTGGTACAGATTGCTCGGTATGCAAGTAACTTATGTTTCTGATCCTCTTAGTAGTGTTGATATTGCCAATGCTTTGGTGAAAGGACTCTATTGGCAGGGTGGTTTGTTCTGGCAGGGCGGACTCTATTGGCAGGGCGGTTTGTTCTGGCAGGGCGGACTCTACTGGCAGGGTGGTTTGTACTGGCAGGGCGGCCTTTACTGGCAGGGTGGAAAAATGGAAGCGGGTCTTTATTGGCAGGGAAGTGAATATGGGTTAAAACTGGTTGCTCCGGGTAATGATAAAGATGACGATTCTAAGTTGATTACTGAACAAAATTATAATAATCCTAATTTCTTCGTTTACGATGGAATTCCTGTAACGCTTTTTGATATTGAACTGATTGATGGATATAATACCGTTGGTTCACCATTTAAATTCTTCCGGATTAATAATCCTATTCAGGGAGGATGGACTGGTTATGTTCAAGAATTAATTGCTCCGGATAGTACCGAGCCTGTTCGTATTTATATAGCACAGGAATCGGACAGATATATGGATGTTAATTCAGATAAGGAAAGATACTTAGTAGGTGAGCAGATAGTTCTTGAAGCAAGATTGTACGAAGGCGGAGACGGCGGAAGATTCTCCGACCATCAGTTCACTACTGGCAATGCCATTGATGATGCTCTTGTTGTAGCCAAATTATCATTACCAAATGTTTTAAATCCTGATGACTATCCTGTCCTGGTGCTTGATAATATAGGCAATGGTATATACAGGGCAACATATAATGCTATCGAAATCGGCAGTTATAAGTTTATAATTAATGCAACCGATGCTGCTAATGTTACTCCCGGAAGCGATCCGAACGTAACAATCAATGAAAATTATTTGATACGCGCAGAACATTCTGTTTACGTTAGTAATAATCTTATTCCGGAAGTTTTCTCGGGTGGTAAAGCAAAAATTCAGCAGGCACTTGCTTTGTTGAAATCAATTCCTCAGAATTCATTGACCTCGAGACAGAAAAACAGGCTGAATTCAGCTATCAGATCTATTGAAAATAATGCTTTAAGGAGCAGGAATTTTATTGATGACAATAATCTCTCAAATTATGGGTTGCAATTCTATGATGCCTTAAAGTCCGCAGTAAATGAATTAACCGAATTAACAACTGTTCCGGCTTCTATGAACCAGGTACTTGAGGCATACAGATTGCTTTACGAAGGTTCCAGAATATTTGCAGAATATGCAATTGA
This sequence comes from Ignavibacteriaceae bacterium, assembly GCA_035463895.1. Classification (GTDB taxonomy): domain Bacteria; phylum Bacteroidota; class Ignavibacteria; order Ignavibacteriales; family Ignavibacteriaceae; genus JAGXRK01. Next base: position 3,905 of record DATHSU010000079.1, read on the forward strand.
AGATGCTACTGCTAATTGTGTTGTTTCAAATTGTACTCAAATACTTAATTCGGCAACTTCTGAGTTAGGTAAAGCTCTTCGCGAATTCGAAAAGGGTAATATTGTTAATGTATTCAATCACTTAACAAATTCCTGGAAGTTTGCTCAGCAGGCTCTTGGTACATCTCTTAAGAAGGAAAATTTAGATGATGATAATTCCAATCTTCCTACAGAGTATGGAATTGAACAGAATTATCCTAATCCTTTTAATCCAAGCACAGAGATAAGGTATCAATTGCCTGAAAACAATTTTGTAACGATTGAAGTATTTGATATTCTGGGCAGCAAAATTACTACTCTTGTGAATGGAGAAATGGAAGCCGGGTATCATAGTGTAACCTGGAATGCAGGCGATCTTGCAAGCGGAGTATACTTCTATAAAATTCAGAGCGGGTCATTTGTTTCAACGAAGAAACTCATGCTGCTGAAGTAATTATCAATCAGTGCTTCAATCACAGAGGCTCAATTTTCTTTCAAGATACGCATTGAATCTTGTTCTTTGCGTATCTTTATTTTAAATAATTCACGAACATTTAAAACTAAGTCAATGATTAACAAGTATTCTGTTCTACTTTTCGTTTTTATTTTATTACCTGTCCTGAGCAGTGCTCAAAATAATGTAGCTTTTAATCAACTTACAGTTGAAAACGGACTTTCTCAAAGTTCCGTGACGTGCATTCTTCAGGATAGAAAGGGATTTATGTGGTTTGGTACCCAGGACGGATTGAACAGATACGATGGATATACTTTTAAAGTTTTTAAAAACATTGCAGACGATCCCAAAAGTTTATCTGATAATTTTATCTTCTCAATTTATGAAGAAGATTCCGGAAACCTTATTATTGAAACCCAATCAGGTAAACTGAATAAATACGACCCGCTAACTGAATCTTTCACAATCATCTCGTCGGATAGTATTGATCTTAGAGCTTCTAAACGAAATTCCGTTCTTGCATTTTATTATGACAGAGGAAATATTGCATGGTCCGGAGGGCTGAGCAGAGAAACCGGATTGAGGATGGAGAATAAAACCTCAGGGGAAGTTAAAAACTTTCTGAATGATCCTGCTGATAAGTTCAGCTTGAGTGATAATAAAGTTTATTCCATTCTCAGAGATAAAAATGGAAACCTTTGGGTTGGTACTTTTAATGGACTTAATAAATTTGATGAAAAGACCGGCAGATTCTATCACTATAAAAATAATCCAACAGACCATACCAGTATTAGCGATAACTGGATATGGCCGATATTCGAAGACTCAAAGGGGAATTTGTGGATAGGAACAGTAAGAGGCGGATTAAATAAGTTTGATCCTAATACTGGTGTTTTTACCACTTATAAAAATGATCCCGCTAATCCTAAAAGTATAAATGATAATTTCATTTTTTCAATTTATGAAGATCGCAGCGGTTTGATATGGGTCGGTACTAATACAGGCGGAGTGAATTACTTCAATCCGGCAGCCCAGGTATTCGAACACTTTTACAACATACCCGATCAGAAAAATACTCTGGCAGATAATTCTGTAATGTCTCTGCATGTTGATAGAAAGGGAATATACTGGATCGGAACACGTAATGGCGGGTTGGATATATTCGATTATCAGCAGAAAAGATTTACTAATTATTCGCATAGTCCAATAAACAAAAACAGTCTGATTAATAATTCAGTATCAGTGATATATGAAGACAGATCAGGACTTTTATGGCTTGGTACATTCAACAGCGGATTAAATTCTTTTAATCCCCAGACTAATACATTTACGGCATATGTTCACGATCCTGAAGATTCTAATACTATTACAGACAATCGGATTTATTCAATTATTGAAGACAAAGATGGTATAATCTGGATAGGTACTTACGGCGGGGGATTGAATAAGTTAGAAAAAGAAAGCGGAAGAGTAACAAATTATCAGGCAGATGAAAATGATTCAACATCCATCAGTTCAAATAGTGTATGGTCAGTTATAGATGATGATGCAGGAAAACTCTGGATAGGAACATTCGGCGGCGGTGTAAATGCATTTGATAAATCATCTCAAATGTTTACTCATTTTAGAAATAATCCTGATGATCCAAACAGTCTTATCGATGATAGCATTATAAGAGTTTTTAAAGACACAAAAGGTAATTTGTGGTTCGGAACTACAAAAGGATTAAGCCGCTATTTATCTGAAAGCAGAAAATTTAAATCTTACAGCGAGAAGGATGGATTAGCAAATAATTTTGTTTACGGAATTCTTGAAGACGATAACGGAAATCTATGGCTGAGTACAAACTACGGAATTTCAAAGTTTGATCCGGTAAATGAAACATTTAAAAATTATTATGTGGAAGATGGTCTGCAGAATAATGAATTCAATCAAAATGCCTTTGCTAAGGATTTTAAAACCGGAAATCTTTTATTTGGTGGAGTGAATGGCTTCAATGTTTTTAATCCCGAACATGTAAAAGGGAATACTTACATTCCGCGAATATCATTTACAAATTATCTCAGGTATAATACTGACGATGAAGAAGGTAAACCGATTATCGAAAAAGGGATTTCGGTAACGGAGGAGATTTCACTTACTTACAAAGACAACATAGTAACTTTTGAATTTGCTGCACTCAGCTTCTATAATAATTTTAAGAATCATTATCGCTATAAGCTCGAAGGATTCAACGAGAACTGGATTCAATTAGGAAATAACAATAAAGTTACTTTTACAAATCTGTCTCCGGGTGATTATGTCTTAAGAGTTATTGGATCAAACAATGACGGTGTCTGGAATGAAGAGGGTGCATCGTTACTCATTCACGTTTCACCTCCCTGGTGGAAAACTAACTTCGCTTATGCAACTTATTTCATAATATTTTTCGGAATTCTATATGGACTAAGGCGATATGAGATCAACCGCCGTGAACAAAAAGCACAGTTAAGAGAATCCGCATTGCGTATCAAAGCAACTGAGGCTGAAAAGCGTGCGCTTGAAATTGAGAATGAAAGAAAGACCAAGGAACTTGAAGAAGCAAGACAACTTCAGTTATCGATGCTTCCCAAAAAATTGCCGGTATTACCAAATTTTGAAATTGCAGCTTTTATGCGTACAGCAACCGAAGTTGGCGGTGATTATTACGATTTCAGGGTTAATGAAAACGGAGAACTATATGTAGCATTCGGTGATGCAACCGGACACGGGCTTCAAGCCGGAACAATGGTAACTCTAATGAAAGGATTTTTTACTTCTGATTCATCCAAACTTGGTATGCAGGAGTTTATGAATCACTGTAGCAGGATGATAAAGGAAATTGAACTTGGAAGAATTCTAATGTCATTCAGTTATTTAAAATTTGAAAATAACAAAGTGCATATCACAAGTGCCGGAATGCCGCCGGTTTTCTTTTACAATTCAATAAGCAAAGAAATTGAGGAAATCATAATCCAGGGAATGCCGCTCGGTGCAATGAAAAATTTTCCTTATAAAGTGATTGAAAAAGAAATTAATAGCGGTGATACAATTCTGTTACTTTCGGACGGATTACCGGAGCAAATGAATTCTAAAGAAGAAATGTTTGATTATGAACGCGTAAAAAATAATTTTTTAGGTTCTTTAAATCAAAATCCGAATGAGATAATCAGTAATCTGGTTAAAGCAGGCGATGAATGGATGAACGGAACATTGCAGGAGGATGATATAACATTTACTGTTATAAAAATAAAATAGCATTCATTTACTTTGGCAAAGTTTGACGAACTCAATAGAATAGATATAAAGTCATTATCCTATGTGCATATAATTGTAAAAGTGTTATATTAACCATGGAACTCCAACAGGTGTTCTGATAATTATATTAACTTAAAATATTTTAGAAAGTAACTTAATGGATTCACCTATTAAACTGGATCTGAAACTGCCTAATATACCGGATATTGAATTAGTTGCAGTTGAAAGCCTGCTTCTTATGGGCAAACATTTTGGCATCTCCGGTAATAAAGTCGACGAAGCTAAAATAGTAGTAACAGAGGCTATAATAAACGGACTTGAACATTCCGGCGATAAAAATCCTTATGTGAATGTTGAGTTTACAATGGACAAAGAAAAATTAATTATTCTGGTAACAGACTTCGGCACTGGTTTCGAACCTAGCAGTGTTGAAGAACCTAATATCGGAGAAAAAATTCACAGCCCGCATAAACGCGGCTGGGGTCTTAAACTTATGAAGTCAATGTCCGATGATCTTATAATCGAATCGGGCGCAAATGGTACAAGAATTACAATTATTAAGAATTTAATTTAAGCGGAGAAATTTAATGAGCACAGAATTTAATTTAGTTTCTGAATTACACGATAAAACTTTAGTAATTAAAACAGAGGGATACATTAACAGTGCCGGTGGCGAAAAGATGGTCCAGGAGTTCTCAAAGCATAATGGTGTAACTAAACTCATACTGAATCTTGAGAATTCTAAGGTTGTTAACTCAATTGGCATTTCCCACTTGATTGAAATTATTGAAAAACTGAATCAATCTAACGGCAAGCTTGTTTTTACTAATCTCGATCCTACAATAGAAAAGACTTTTTCTATAATGGGATTATTTCAGTTTGCCGATAAATCTGATACAGTTGAGTCTGCACTGAAGGACTGATTAATTCATCTTACTTTTGCTATAAGCGGCACAAGTAATTAACCACTCTATTAAACTATTTGAAGCATTGGATAATAATAACCTTGTAGAAAAACTTGCAGTGCAGGTTGAGTCATTCCAGGAAGGATTTGAAATACTTTCTAAGTCCTTAACTTTTATTGAGATGGTAAAAAGTTTTCTCCATATAATTCGGGGAAATTTTATCATCACTGAAATATATTCATTTCATAAACTTGCGAATGATTCTAAGTGGAATAATATATCATTAAAGAAAATTCCTGATCCGTCATATCTATCATACCTTATCGATTCTGATAATCCTTCAATTAAATATTTTGTGGATCTGCAAATTGAAGTGTCAATCACCCTTCCGCTTGCAGACAAATCATATCTTGGAATTCTTATAGGACCAAAATTTGATAAATCGAAGTTTACGGATCTTGATAAAATCACCTTACAAATTTTATTGCAAGTGTTTGATAGTGCATTTAAATCATTCTTAAACAGGCAAAAAGAAAAAGGACTGGTATTTGAATTTAATGAAAATGTTTTACACTTAAATAATTTGATTGACACCAGCATTGAAATCTCTAGATATAATAAAAGAAGAGTTTTATATGATATTGCTCTGGAACGCGTTACTTCTCTAACTAATGCATCATCAGCTTTATTTGAAATTGTAAAAAAATCACAGGGTAATGTTAAAAAGTATATAACTTTTCCAAATGGAGTTGAACCTGACAAAATTTTAAATAGTAAACTTAAAATTCATTCTTCATTTGAACATCAGGATCGTATTTACACTTTTGTTCTTTCAGAAAAAGAAACCAGGCATAGTACTACGTCCTTTACTGAACTAGACCAGATGTTGCTTGACTCTATTGCCAGGCAAGTTTCAGTTTCACTGGAAAATGAATTCTTACATAAGCAGGCTTTAGAAAAAGAAAAAATTGAGCAGGAATTAAACGTAGCAGCCTCAATTCAGCAAAAAATTCTTCCGGAATCACTACCCAAAATTGAAGGATATGATCTGGCTGGAATAAATATTCCATCACGAGAAGTTGGCGGTGACTATTACGATTGTTTCGATTTAGGTAACGGTAAATATGCTTTAATTATTGCTGATGTTGCCGGAAAAGGAATAGGTGCAGCACTCCTGGTAAGTACATTGAATGCAGCTTTAAATTCATACTTACAGTTTGATATTCCATTAACTGAAATGGCCGAAAGACTAAATAAACTAATTTATAAATCTTCGCCGTCCGATAAGTATATCACTTTCTTCATCGCAGTTCTGGATTCAAATTCAGGCGAACTTGATATTGTAAATGCGGGACATAATCCGATTTTCTTATTGCGGAAAGATGGCTCTATGGAAAAACTTGATGCAGATGGTGTCGGACTGGGTATGCTTGATTTCGGATTACCGTTCGATGGACAAATAATGATTATGAATCCCGGTGATAAATTATTTTTATACACTGATGGAATTCCTGAAGCAATGAATGATAATGAAGAAGAATACTCTGACGAGGAAATGATAAATTTTCTTCTAACAAATTCTGAAAAATCATCAACAGATTTTATTGATTCACTTGTAAAAAGTGTTAAAGACTTTGCAGGTTCTGCACAGCAAAGCGATGATATTACAGCTATAATGCTTAAACGAAATTAAATCTTTCTTTAAACCCTAAATTGAATTTGCGATTGAGCCTTCCTTTAGGGTGAAAATATATACGTATTAATGTTGACATTTCTACCCCCGGCCTGTGGGGTAAAAATATTTATTTGTTATCGGTGCTCTCTTATTACCTTTACGGAGTTTAATGAGAGTGGATGAGTTTATGAACACAAATAACGGTTAATATATCAACTAGGCAAAAGTTGATTAAAAAAGATTACTCAATTACTAAATAACTAATTGGAATTGCTATGCGACTGATTCAACCCTTACTCATTTCAGTATTCATTTTCTGTCTCCTGAATCATAGTGTGATTTACTCTCAAACTATACAGGTAGAAAAAATTTCAATAACTGAGGGCTTATCCAGCGGCTCACTCCGGCAAACAATTCAGGATAGCTACGGATTGATCTGGATCGCAACAGAGGATGGAATAAATGTTTACGATGGCTATGGAGTTAAGGTGTACAAAAACATTCCCGGTAATCCCAGAAGCATTCTTTCTAATAGTATCTGGTCAATAAGGGAGGATAAGGATGGAAATATCTGGATCGCCACCGAGGAAGGAGTCTCCAGATACATACGTGAAGAAAATCAATTTGTAAACTATGAAACAAGTGATATGGTTAAAGCCAATTTTGTTTCACAATCACGTATTACTTATTTATTTATTGATTCAAGAGATGAAGTCTGGGCTTCCACTGTTACAAATGATTTTCTAAGATATGATAAAAAATCTAATAGCTGGGATAAACCGGAAATTTTAGTATCAGATTCAACATATCTTAATACTACTGCAAGAGTAGCTTATCCAATCACAGAAGACAGAGAAGGGAAAATTTGGGCGGGTTCGCATGCATTTGGGTTAATTTACTTCGATTCAAATGAGGAGGTTTTTAAGCAAGCTGAAATCATAAGAAAAAAAGGCACACCAAATTTTACAGAAGCAGGTAAAGAATTAACCTGTCTTTATTATGATGAGAAAAATATTTTATGGCTAACAACAAGAAGCGGTGTTTATAAATATTATCCGGAAACCAAAGAGTTAAAAACAATTAAAGAATATTCAGGATTTGAACTAACTTTTTTTGCTTACTATAACGGAATAACTCAGGATAAGCAGGGTAATATTTGGATCAGCAATAACTTTCGAGGAATACTCAAATTTGACGGTATATCGGATAATTTTTCTGATATCAAGGTCCAGGGTGTAGGCTCATACTCTGATGGCAGATCGGAAATCTTATATTCGGATGTTATGCTTGATAATACGGGATTACTTTGGTTCAGTACCAGCCTTGCAGGAATCTTTAAATATAATCCTTATGCTGAGCCTTTTTACCATTACAAACATGATCCCGCCCAAAACAACAGCATTAACTCCAGTCAAATTTTCGGTTTAGCAGAATCAAAAAAATATCCGGGTAAAATTTATGTTGGAACAAGAGGCGGCGGATTAAATTTATTTGATCCTGCTTCAAAAACTTTTACCAACATTCCTTTTAAAGTTATAAACGATGCTTTTGGCGGTTCGGTTCGAGCGATACTGGAAGAACCCGATGGCTCCTTATGGCTTGGAACGTGGGGCGATGGTTTACTTAAAATGAATTCTAATTATCAGGTTGTTGAAAGATATAATTATGATTCAACTAATAATAATAGTTTGTCTGATGATGTTATAAGAGTTTTAAGAAAAGATAATAAAGGCAATTTATGGATAGGCAGCGGTAATCAAAGCCTTAGTTTTTTTGATATTAAGAAGAAAAAAATTTCCAGGATTGAAGATGGTCCTTCATCAACTTATCCTAATGAACTAAATGTGTTTTTAAGACAGAAGAATCAAAGAAAAGAATATTTTTCAGAAATAAAAAATATTGGAGATAATCAGAATCTTATTCAGAAATTTTCTCTTACTCAGGCAGGCGATTTCCTTATTGTTTCAGCGGGTGAGGGCAGTTTTGGAGATTCTTTAACTTCTGATTACGGCTGGCTGGAAGATAAAAATGGTAAACAAATCTGGACAAGTTCGGATTATCTTAAATCTTATCACTTAGGCGGTGCACCAAAGAACAGAATAACTGTGGATGTGATTAAGTTGAACCCGGGAGAATATTCCTTACGTTACATTTCCGATAACAGCCATTCCTTTAAAAGGTGGAATGCTGAACCGCCATATGACAGGGGCTTTTGGGGAATAAGAATTTACGAGTTAAAGGCTTCAAAAGAGATTAACGATATTAAATCTTACATCAAAGAAGCTGAAGAAAACAGATTTGTTAAAGGAATTAATATCAGATCTCTTCACGTTTCAGGCGATTTGGTATGGATTGGCACAGATGATAAGGGCTTAAATAAATACAATATCAAAACAAAGGAAGCAAAAAATTATTCATATCAGGTAGATAAAGCCAACACGATAAGCGACAATAGTGTTCAGTTTATTTATGAAGATTCTAAAGGTATTCTTTGGATGGCAACCAATGGCGGTCTTAACAAATTTGACCCCAAAACAGAAAAATTTACCGTTTACACAACAGAGGATGGTTTGCCTACAAATTACATCGCTTCGATCCTTCCCGGAGATAAAGATGGTGAGCTGTGGATTGCTACCCGGAGTGGTATTTCCAAGATGCTTGTGGGCAAATCAACTAATCAGGTTACAT
>DATHSU010000080.1:0-2868 GCA_035463895.1 Ignavibacteriaceae bacterium
TTGAAGCAGCTAAATCAAAAAACCTAACTTTGAAAAATTTCAGAGTTGAAAGTGACGCCCGTATTGCTCTCGAAGGCTCATTCTCAGGTAAGCCGGGAAGTATTTTAATTGCCGGAACGGGTTCCATTATGTTTGGTAAAGATGCTAATGGTGAAATTCATCGGGTTGGCGGATTCGGAAGATTCCTTGGTGACGAAGGCAGCGGTTATAGAATTGGTCAACGTGGATTGAACGCTGTTGCAAAAGATTTTGACGGCAGAGGAAATAAAACTTTAATGACAGAGCTTGTTTTAAAACAGTTTTCAATTTCTTCACCTGAATTGCTTATCACTGAAATTTATAGAAATAATTTTGACATCGCTTCAGCAGCTCCTGTAGTTCTGGAAGCGGCCGAAAAAAATGATAAAGAAGCAGTAAAAATTATAGAATCCGAAGCCGATGAAATGATCTATCATATTTCTGCTATGAAAGAAAAACTTAACGAAAAAACTTTTTATGTTTCTCTTATCGGAAGTCTTCTTACGAAGGAAAATTATTATTCATATTTATTTAAAGAAAAAGTTGTAAAAAATTTTAGCGATGTAGTTATTAAGGAAGCTGAAAATTCGCCTGAAATTGGTGCGGTTCTAATGACTAAAAGTTTTATTCTGTAGTGTACCTAATTTTAACTCTATCGAAATTTCACAGGAGTTTTAATGTCTAAAGTAAAACCCGAAAAAAGAAATCCTTGGTTCTGGATTCCTTCTTTATACTATGCAGAAGGAATTCCGTATGTTATCGTAATGTCAGTTTCGGTTATTATGTATAAGAGGCTTGATATATCCAATACTGATATTGCACTTTATACAAGTTGGCTCTATTTACCCTGGGTAATAAAGCCTTTATGGAGTCCGGTTGTAGATATATTTAAGAAGAAGCGTAACTGGATTATTGTTATGCAGTTAATTGTCGGTGCAGGTTTAGCCGGTGTTGCACTTACAATTCCTGTTTCAAATTTCTTTCAGTACTCACTTGCATTTCTTTGGCTAGTTGCATTCAGTTCTGCAACACACGACATTGCTGCTGATGGTTTTTATATGCTCGGTTTGTCGCAGCGTGATCAGGCATGGTTTGTGGGCATCCGGTCAACTTTCTATCGTTTATCAATGATAACCGGTCAAGGATTGCTTGTAATTCTCGCCGGATTTTTAGAAACCTCAACCGGAAATATTTCTCTTGCATGGTCAATAACATTCTTTATTCTGGCCGGACTGTTCCTTCTGTTTTTTGTTTATCATAAATTTATTCTTCCTTATCCATCAAAAGATGTCTCTGCACGTACAGATGCCTCCAGCTCCGTATTGAATGAATTCCTTAAAACTTTTGCAGCATTCTTTAAACGAAAAAACATAGGGATAATACTTGGATTTATTTTATTGTACAGATTTGCAGAATCGCAGCTTGTAAAATTGGCAACTCCTTTTTTGCTGGATCCTCAGGAAGCTGGAGGTATCGGTTTAACTACCAGTGAGATTGGCCTTGTGTATGGTACAATAGGAGTTATATGTCTAACACTTGGTGGAATAATTGGCGGTATTGTTATTGCAAAACAAGGTTTGAAGTTTTGGTTATGGCCAATGATTATTGCGATAAATTTACCGGATCTTGTTTATGTATTTCTGGCATTCACTCAAACAACAAATCTATGGCTTGTTAGCTTAATGGTTGGTATTGAACAGCTTGGTTATGGTTTCGGTTTCACTGCTTATATGCTATACCTTATTTACATTTCGGATGGTGAGTATAAAACTTCTCATTATGCAATTGCAACAGGATTTATGGCGCTTGGAATGATGATTCCCGGAATGTGGAGCGGTTGGCTGCAGGAATTAATTGGTTATCAGAATTTCTTTATCTGGATTTGTATAGCAACTATACCTGGATTCATTATGGCAAAGCTAGTAAAAATTGATCCGGAGTTTGGCAAAAAATCAGAGTAGAGTTTTTATTTTTTTAATTCAATTTAATCTTAATAATCAGGGTGAGGTTATGAAAAAATATATTTTACTTTCTGTAATTATTTTAACTGCCTTTTCAAATTATATGTTGCCACAAACAGAAACAGCTCAGAATCCTTTCTTTATGGAATGGACTACGCCATTTCAAACACCTCCTTTTGATCAGATAAAGGATGAGCACTTTCTTCCGGCTTTAATAGAAGGAATAAATCAACGAAGATCTGAGATCGATGCTATTATAAATAATCCCGATGCTCCGACTTTTGAAAATACAATCGGAGCTATGGAGAGGAGCGGCAAATTTCTTTCGAAAGTCAGCAGAGTGTTTTCAAATCTGAATAGTGCTAACTCGAATCCTAATCTGCAAAAAGTTGCTGAACAGGTAACACCTGAATTATCAAAGTTAAGTAATTACATCTACCTGAATGAAACTTTGTTTAATAGAATAAAAGCAGTTTATGATGAAAAAGAAAAACTAGATTCAACTAAAGAGGAACTCAGGGTACTTGAAAATTACTATCTTGATTTTGTAAGAAGCGGAATTGCTCTTAATGATGAAGATAAAACGAAGTTGAAAGAAATCAACAATGAATTGAGTATGCTTCAACTGAAATTCGGAGATAATCTCAGAAAAGAAACAAATGCAATTGGATTAGTTATAGAGAATCCGGATAATCTTATTGGTCTTCCGAATGCAGTTATTCAGGGTGCAAAAGAACTCGCTGAACAGAATGGTATGAAAGGTAAGTGGGCGTTTAATCTTCAACGGCCAAGCTTTACACCTTTTCTCCAGTATTCGGAAAGAAGAGGGTTGAGAGAAATTCTTTATAAAGCATATCTCAACCGGGGCAATAACAATAATGAAAATGAT
>DATHSU010000081.1:0-4669 GCA_035463895.1 Ignavibacteriaceae bacterium
AGGAAGTTTTAGGAGTAAACGTTGAATTGAAAATTGCTGGAAAACCGGTTGAGACAAAGCTATTTAAAACCGATCCGTTAAAAGTAGACACCGATGGTGACGGCTTAACCGATTATGAAGAAGTAATGGTTTACAAAACCAATCCTTTGGTTGTTGATACCGATGGCGGCAGTGTTGATGACGGTACTGAAGTAAGACGTGGAACCGATCCTCTTGATCCGGAAGACGATATCGTTAAAATGGATGTTCCGATAGTTCTTGAAGGAATTACATTTGCAACAAATAAATCTGATATTACTCCTGAATCTGAGCAAATACTAATGCAAGCTCTGAAAACCTTACAAACATATCCAGAGATTTCTGTAGAAATTGGCGGACATACCGATGATGTTGGTAGTGCAACTTCCAACCAGAAACTTTCAGAGCGCAGAGCTGATGCTGTTAAAGGATGGTTAGTAAGTAAAGGTATATCAGCAGACAGAATTACGGCAGTTGGTTATGGCGAAGACAAACCAAGAGTTGCAAACAACTCAGCCGAAAACAGAAGATTGAACAGAAGGATTGAGTTTAAGAGAATTAAATAAACTGAGTTCATTCTGATCATTTTAGGGTGCCGGCAACGGCACCCTTTTTTATTGTCTATTTATAAATAGTAAGAAATAAATTATATTTGCAAAGAGTTTAATAATATAGATTCAAGCACCCGTAGCTTAACCTGCCTGTCGGCAGACAGTTTGGATAGAGCATCTGACGGAGTTTACCCCGATGAAAATCGGGAGATCAGAAGGTTATAAATATATCACTAAATATGCACCCGTAGCTTAATTGGATAGAGCATCTGACTACGGATCAGAAGGTTCGGGGTTCGAATCCCTGCGGGTGTACTAAAATGACCCGGCTTAGTAGAAAAGTCGGATTTTTTGTTTTATCCGCAAAAGAAACTAGATAGTTATTACATTAAAAACTTCCCAATTAAGTTATAATTAGGGGTTATTTAATTTATATATAGGTGCTGGATATAATTATTAGATTTAGTCAGCTAATATTTTTTTGATGTTTAAAAGTCCTTTAGCGCTTCATCAGTGGTTTCGTACAGACTGAATGCACTGAAGAGACCTTTAATTGTAAAAACCTGGAATGTTTCCTTCTTTGGAATGACAATTTTTATTTCTCCGCCCTTCTCACTTATTTTTTTTGAAGCAAAGACCATCGCACCAATCATAGTTGAATCGACATAAATGCAGGAACTTAAATCCACGATAATTTTATTGTAACCATTTACAGAATCCAAAATCAATCTGTTCTTGAAATATTGTGCTTCATTTAAAGTTGCTCTTAAAAGGTTTACTTTTTCAATTGCAATATCATCAATTATCTCTAGTTTAAAGTCTTCTTCGGCCATTTGAAGTTTTTTTTAATGTAAAATCAAAATTATTTTTTACAAAATTAGTTTATAGTAATAATACTTTAGAAATCTTTTAGAGCTTCTTCAACCGATCGGTAAATGTTAAATGCTCTAAATAATCCAGTTACAGTAAAAACCTGAAATGCTTCTGTTTCGGGAATCACAACCCTGAGTTCTCCACCTTTTTGTGACATTCTTTTTAACATTACAACCATAGCGCCAATCATTGATGAATCAACAAAAGTGCAATCGCTGAGGTCAACAATAATTTTGTTAAATCCGGAAATTGAGTCTGAAAATAATCTATCCTTAAAAGATTGAGCTTCTTTTACTGTAGCTCTTGATAGTTTCACTTTCTCAATTACAATATCACCAATTATCTCACGTTTGAAATCTTCATCTGCCATTGATTGTTCCCAAAGTAATTTTTAATCTATGCTAATAATTTATTAAATACAAAACAATTTACATAAAGAAAAGCGCACTTTTGTAAGCGTTATTATTATTTTCTTTATGCAGGATTCCATGTTTATGTATTAAAATTAAGTATTTATTCAATTTTATTTTTCGAACCAATGGTTGAGTTCATACTATCGTACGAATAGATTTTTTGATGAAAAATCAGGATCGCAAGTAAGATGAACACCTAATTTTCTGAGGCCGGCTTCATCACCTGAAGAAGGAATATGTGTAAGATGAACTTCACAACCTTCCATTTCTCTCATCTTTTCAAGTGCCATTTGTGCAGCAGGATTTGATATTGCACTAATGCTTAAAGCAATAAGTGTTTCTTCTGAATCAAGACTAAGCCCCTTACCACGAAAAACTTCTTTTTTCAGATAATTGAGTGAGTTCATAATATTTATCGGCAGAAGGTGCAGATTGTCTGGTAGTCCGGCAAGATATTTCGATGCATTCAAAATAAGACTTGAAGCGGCGTGCATTATAGGCGAATTCTTACCTGATATTATTTTCCCATCTTTTAACTCAATTGCTGCGCCAACAAAAACTCCTTCTTTTCCTTTTTTCTTTTTCTCGGCATCTAATGCAGCTTTTCTTGCAGCTGTAACAGTTTTTCTGTCTTCTACTTTAGCACCAATATTATCCATTATAATCTCGGCACGCTGAACAATATCAGCATCAAGTAAACCCATAGCATATTCTGTTGCACACCTGAAATAGCGTCTGATTATTTCCTGGTGAGCTGCCTCCTGCACGGCTTCATCATTAACTATTCCAAAGCCTGCGCGATTTACACCCATATCAGTCGGAGATTTATAAAATGATTCCTCACCTGTTATTTTCTCAAAAATTCTTTTAAGCAGAGGAAATGCTTCAATATCTCTGTTATAATTAACCGACTTTTCATTATAAGCCTCGAGATGATGATGATCAATCATATTAACGTCTTTAAGATCTACTGTGGCTGCTTCATAAGAGACATTTACTTTATGATTTAATGGCAGATTCCATATTGGAAAAGTTTCAAACTTTGCATACCCTGCTTTTATGCCGCGTTTATATTCGTGATAAAGCTGACTTAAACAAGTAGCAAGTTTTCCGCTGCCGGGACCTGGTCCTGTAACTACAACAATCGGTTTAGTGGTTTCAATGTACTTATTAGCACCATAACCTTCATTGCTTACTATTAAATCAACATCTGTTGGATATCCTTTTGTGGCTTTATGAGTAAATACCTTTACCCCCCTCCTTTCAAGTTTATTTTTGAAAGTAACTGCTGAAGGTTGATTATCGAACCTTGTAATAACTACTGCCTTAATTTCTAAACCCCATTCCTTAAAATCATCAATGGTCTTTAGTGCATCCACATCGTAAGTTATACCAAAATCTGCACGGACTTTATTACGTTCAATATCACCTGCGTAAATACAAAGGATAACTTCAATATTATCTTTGATTTTTTGCAGTAGACGCATTTTAACATTTTTATCAAATCCCGGCAGCACACGTGCAGCGTGATAATCAAATAAGAGTTTTCCACCGAATTCAAGGTAAAGTTTATTGTTAAAACGCTCTACCCTTTTAAGAATTTCGTTAGTTTGTTCTTTCAGATATTTATCGTTATCAAAGCCAATAGTATTGTGCATTAAAAAACCGTGTAAAGATTAAATTTATTTAAGTAACAAATAACATACTTAATTCAAAAATATAGATATTTGGTTAGAATAGAGAAATGCTTACCGTTTTTTTATAGATTTTTTGGTGAGGAATCCATTTAATGGAAATTGAATGTCTGAAGCAGATATTTTTTGGAAAAGTCATCTTATTTAATTCCGATTTAGGAAATGGACTCCCTACCTAAACGATAGGCAGGGAGACCGATCCCTAAGGTTTACTTGACCAATATCATCTTTTTCACTGCCGAATATACTCCGGCTTTTAACTGATAGAAATAAATTCCGCTTGGTAAATCCGAAGCATCAAAATTTAACTGATAATATCCTGCTTCTTTTTCTTCATTCAGCAGTACTATTATCTGTTCTCCAACAGCATTAATAATGGTGATCGTTACATCACTTTTCTCTTTTATACCGTATCCAATTGTAGTTGCCGGATTGAACGGATTTGGATAGTTTTGATCCAGCAGGTATGTTTTAAATGCTCTATATTCTATTTCTATTATATCAGAGTATTCATAAATGCCACTGTAATCTAATTGTTTCAATCTGTAATAGTTTATACCGTTATTTAAATTATTGTCTTTATATATATAATTATGCTGTTCAGTTGTTGAACCATTACCGCTAACAAATCCAACAGTGAAGAAGTCATTTCCTTCTGAACTTCTCTGGATTTCGAAACCATAATTATTTACTTCTGTAGCAGTTGACCAGTTCAGTATTACTTCAGTTCCGTTGGATGTAGCTGTGAATGATATTAATTCAACAGGGACATTACTTGCATCCAATGTGAGCGCTTTAATACAAAGATTCGCACATTGTGCGGGCCATGGCGGATCAGCATAATTATACATGTCAATCCATTGGCCTCCATCCTTGTAAAAGCTCTCATTAGGATTTGATACCGAGTTTACTATTGTAAGGTAGGAGTCCTGAACCAGCAGAACCGGCACTTCGGATGTGCGATCAAACGGATGTCCACCATCTGAAAGAAAGAGATATACATAAAAATCATTTCCCTCTTCAATATAAATAAGTTCAGAAAGTTCAACAGTATGAAAACCTTTATACTGTTCAAACCCTGTTTGAGAATGTAATTCATTCTGAAGTTCGCCACCCTGAA
>DATHSU010000082.1:0-9481 GCA_035463895.1 Ignavibacteriaceae bacterium
TATATTGGCGGGATTAGTTGGAACTTTTGTGGCAAGTATATTTGTTCTAATTCGTTTTATTCTATCGCCCGGAAAGTTTTGTTCAGACAAATATCGATCGGCATATTCGGCACTTAGTTCCTCGTGACCTGAACAGGTTTCAAAATATCCGACATCATGAAACCATCCGGCTATTATTAAATTCTCTCTTTCAATTTCAGAAATATTCATTACGTCACAGAGTTCTGTAATAACTTCAACAACTTCCTTTGCATGTTCAAGGTTGTGATAGCATAATAATTCAGAGCTGTGCTTATTATATAAACCCTTAATGTATTCTTCAACGTTCTTTATTATTCTTATTCCGGTCATTTGCTCCTCTGAAATGTTGTATTATATTACAACCAATTTGTAATTAAAACTTTGTTTAATTCATCATTAATAATAAGTTCTACTTAAAGTTATAATTACAATTAAAATTTAACGGTGATAATTATCACAGAAAAAATATAACAAATGTGTGCTAAACGACTTTTACTCATCCGCCACGCAAAATCAAGCTGGACAGATTCTAGTTTAGCTGATTTTGAAAGACCTTTAAACAGTCGGGGTAAACGCGATGCCCCCTTTATGGGTGAACTGTTAAACAAAAAAAATGTTTATCCTGATCTTATAGTTACCAGTTATGCTGAGAGGGCTAAAAGAACCGCTCAAATTATTGCTGGCAAGCTCGGATATTCTGATGAGAAAATAATAATTGATGAAAGACTTTATGAAGCAAACTATAAAGATATTATAGATGTTATTCGCCAAACAAAAAACAATATTAAAGTTTTGTTTGTATTTGGGCATAATCCGGGGCTAACAACATTGCATAATTTTTTCTGTGAGAGCTATATAGATAATATTCCTACAAGTGGAATTACAGAATATGAAATCAGAGAAGAATGGAAAAATTTATCAGCAAAATCTTTAAAACTTCTCTCCTTCGAATATCCAAAAAAATACTTAAAAGATTAGTAAATTAATTTATGTTAGAGTCAGAGGAGATTAATTTTGAGGAAGATTCATTCTTTCTATTAGATTATTAAAACGTTGATCACTCTGTATTTCACGCCAGTGGCGAGTTCGAAGAAAAACCAATCCGCCAAGTTTTTCATTAAAACCCTTCTCAAGATATTCAAATACCTTATCATAATCTCTTAAGCCAAGATAAATCACGGCATAATCAATGGAAAGCGAAACTTCAGATTCTCTTTTTTGTCTTTCTTCAAGTTTTTCAAAGCATTTTTTAACTTCTTGATGATTGCCCAATCTTGCATAAACAAATCCAAGAGGAGTCACGCCTTTCAGATCATCTCCAATTAGGGATTGAGCTTTCTGAAACTGCTGCAGCGATTTTTCGAATTCATCAATGTGATAGTATACCCAGCCAAGGCCTTCAATTGCGGCTCTGAACGTATTATCAAGTTCTAATGTTTTTTTATATTGTTCAAGTGCTTCGTTAAACATCCCAGCAAAAAAGTAATTATCTCCCAATGCGCTATTTATTTGAACATTTAAAGGGTCAATTTCAAGAGCTTTTTCATTTTCAATTATTGCTTTCTTTAAATTACCCATAGCAATCTGGTAATAAGAGTAATAGAGGTGAGCTTCAGCGCTGTTAGGATTAAGTGATAAAGCACGCATAAAACTTTTATATGATTCATCCCATTCCCAATCGAAAAAATGAACCATCGCAAGTGAAACATGACAGTCTGGTAATGATTCATCCAGGCTGAGTGCTTTTAACGCGTAATTTTTTGCCAATGGATAAACGTCTTTGGGAGGTAACTGACCAACTGCACCCAGGTAAACATAGCAAGCAGATAAAGCAGAATAAGACAATGGGTATTCCGGATCTAATTTAATAGATTTTTTCAGAAGCTCGAGAGATTTCTTAATATCATTTGGTGTCCATCTGTTCCAGTAATAACTGGCTTTAAGATACAGATTATATGCTTCCATATTGCTAGTGTAAACTCTAACCATTTTTCCTGCCGGTGATGCAAGTGAAAAGGATTCTTTTAGTTTGTTTGTGATTGCTTTAGCAATTTCATCCTGCACGCTAAAGATATCTTCAATGTTTCTGTCGTATGATTCAGACCAGCGATGATAGCCATTTCTTGTATCAATTAACTGTGCAGTTACCCTTACTTTATTACCGACTTTACGAACACTGCCTTCAAGTAATGTCTTTACACCTAGCTGCCTTCCAATCTCTCTTATATCTTCGTTTTTTCCCTTAAAAGCGAAAGATGATGTGCGTGATGTTACTAATAAACCATCAACTCTGGCAAGTGCGTTTAGAATTTCCTCAGTAATACCTTCAGAAAAATATTCATTATCAGGATCAGCACTCATATTAACAAAAGGAAGAACAGCAATTGATTCCTTCTTACCTGTAATTCTGCCATCAATTTCATTAGGCCTTGGAATTGAAAGATCTGGCAGATCAACAACATAAATATCAACAGGCAGTCTTACATTTTTTAATTCATAAGTACCTAGATATTGAGTTGGCAGTTCTTTGTGATTCTGTAATTCCTCATTAACTTTATTTGATAGTAAAATTGAATTAGCCACACCAATTGATTCGATTCTTGAGGCAACATTAACACTATCACCATAAATACCATCGTCATCATAAACAACATCGCCGGAGTGAATTCCTATTCTTAGTGGAACTTTAGGATTGGACTGGAGCTGGCGTTGAACTTCAATTGCACACATGATTGCCTCAACTACACTTCCAAAGACCAGCAGTGTGCCATCACCGAAAAATTGAATTATTCTTCCCTGATGAGAAAGTGCGATATCTTCTAAAACTTCTCTGCAACGATCTCTGAGTTTTATTGCATTTATTTCATCTTCCTGCATCATAGCTGTATAACCAACAATGTCCGTAAACATTATTGCAGCTAACATTCTAATTCCTTTTTTTATCATCCGCGCATCCAGAATACAGAAAGAAGTTTAATTATTGTAAGAAATTTTAAATATCAAAATAACTTTTGAAATGTTAAAAGGCAATGAAACTATGATTATCGGTTTATAAATAAAATAAATGATAAAAATTTATAGGTAAAAATTCGTTTTCTTATGTATATTCTTAAATCTAAATGAAATATTAAGGCCGGAAAAGATCCGGCCCTGATTAAGAATATTATGCAGATTTGCGATTTGCATCGACAACAGCTATAGCCGTCATATTGATTATGTCATCAACAGTTGCTTCACGCTGTAATACGTGTACAGGTTTTTTCATCCCCATGAGAACCGGTCCAATAACAGTAGCCTGTCCGATCCTTGCCATCAGTTTGTATGCAATATTTCCGGCATCCAGTGTTGGAAAGATGAGTACATTTGGTTTACCCTTGAAATTTGTAAATGCAAATGTGGTAGAAAGCAATTCGGGTACGGTAGCTGTGTCAGCCTGCATTTCTCCATCGATCATAAGATCCGGTCTGAGTTGCTTTACCATTTTTGCTGCTTGTGCAACTTTTATTGACTCAGGATATGGAGCAGAACCAAAATTGCTGAATGATAACATTGCAACACGGGGTGTAATATCAAATTCTTTAACTGAATCTGATGTAAGAATTGCAATTTCAGCAAGTTCTTCAGCAGTTGGGTTAACATTAACAGTACAATCTGCAAAGAAGTAAGTGTCTTTCTTAGCAACAACAATATATAAACCAGCTACAACTTTAAAACCTTCTTTTACACCAATGCATTGAAGTGCTGGGCGAATTGTATTAGGATAGCTAGTTGTATAACCGCTAATAAGTGCATCTGCATCTCCAAGTTCAAGCATCATAGAACCAAAGTAGTTCGGTTTCTTAATTAATTCTCTTGAATCATATAAAGAAGCGCCTTTTCTCTGGCGTTTATTGAAGAATGCCTGCGCATAATCTTCATTCCTGGAACTAGTTGAAGGATCGTGGATGATATATTCAGAGAGGTCATATCCAATTCTTTGAATTTCCTTTTTAATTACTTCCTCATTCCCAATAAGTACTGGAGTTGCAATACCGTCGTTATAAACAGCATGTGCAGCGCGTATAATATTTTCAGCTTCCCCTTCAGGGTACACCACTTTTCTTGGTTTTTTCTGTGCTTTATGAACCATTACTCGTATGACTTCTTTTGATAAACCAAGTCTTTCTTTCAATTCCTCTTCATAAGCAGCCCAGTCTACATCAGTAATTTTTGCAACACCTGATTCAATTGCTGCTTTGGCAACTGCCGGAGCAACATACCATAGAACGCGAGGATCGAATGGTTTAGGAATTATATATGTTTTTCCGAATTCAAATTCTTCACCGCCATAAGCTTTAATAACCATTTCCGGAACTTTTTCTTTTGCAAGGCGAGCTAATGCCATGGTTGCAGCCATTTTCATTTCTTCATTTATAGCAGTTGCACGAACATCAAGTGCACCACGGAAAATAAACGGGAATCCAAGTACGTTATTTACCTGGTTTGGGAAATCACTTCTTCCGGTTGCCATAACAAGATCCTCACGAACTGATACAGCATCATCATACATTATTTCCGGATCCGGGTTTGCCATTGCGAAAATAATCGGATTTGGTGCCATTACTTTTACCATATCTTTAGATACTACACCGCCGACAGATAAACCAACAAATACATCAGCATCTTTAAAAGCATCAGCTAATGAAGCAAAACCCTTCTCCTGTGCAAATTCCTCTTTATACTTGTTAAGGTCCTTCCTGTCCTTTGTAAGACATCCCTTAGAATCAAACATATAAATGTTTTCTTTCTTTGCACCAGCCCTTACATATAATTTACAGCAGGAAATTGCAGAGGCACCTGCACCATTTACCACAATTCTTACCTGATCAATTTTTTTACCCACTAATTCAACTGCATTTATTAAAGCTGCGCAGGAAATAATTGCTGTTCCGTGCTGATCATCATGAAATACAGGAATTTTCATAGTTTCTTTTAGAGTTTCTTCAATCTCAAAACATTCCGGAGCTTTTATGTCTTCAAGATTGATTCCACCGAAAGTAGGTTCAAGTAATTGACAGGCTCTTATAATTTCCTGAGTATCTTTACTTGCAATTTCAATATCGAAAACATCAATGTCTGCAAATCTTTTAAAAAGAACTCCTTTCCCCTCCATAACAGGTTTTCCTGCTTCCGGACCAATATCACCTAAGCCCAGAACTGCAGTTCCATTGGAAATAACTGCCACAAGGTTACCCTTAGCAGTGTATTTATAAACATCCTCAACATTTTTATGAATCTCTCTGCAAGGTTCTGCAACACCCGGGGTATAAGCCATTGATAGATCTCTTGAAGTTAAACAAGGTTTAGTTGGAATTACTTCAACTTTACCTTTTCTGCCACTGCTATGATATAACAGGGACTCTTCTTTTGTTAATTTCATAATTCTCTCCGATAGGAAGATTTAATAGAAATGAGTTAATTAAATAATAATTTGATAATTCAGGCATAATACGCTGAAGATGATTTGATTTGGAATCATTTATCGATTTACCGGTACAGTAATAAATAAATCGATCGAAGTGAGTTCCCCTGATACAGGAATAGTAATGAGCTAACAACTTTTCCTCTAATGCATAGATCCGAGTGCTAATAATTTAGCATCTCAATATTTTGAGTAATTACTAATGGGAAAATAAGAAAAATTTAACAGTTTGGGAATGAAATCGAGTAATTTTAAAGAATTATCAGCCTAATAATGCTAAAAAAGATATACTTTCATTTACAGGCCGGCCTTTTTATAAAAAAAATCTGATTATATCTGTGAATTGATTTATATGATTCGGTTAACCTCTTTGAATAAAAATGCTAGTTTAATGTTGCCTCATAAGTTAGTTTTTCAGAAAGTTCTTTACCCAAATAATTATCGATCATAAAATGGAGAAGATATAAAATCGGTGTAAGCATAACAGCAATTAAAAACTTATAAATGTAATTAACAAAACCTATTGCTAGTACTAACTTCATATCCCATCCGGCACCAATATAAAAAGCTATAAAAAGAACAACAAAACTATCGATGAATTGTGAAACCAAAGTTGAACCGGTTGCTCTTAACCAGACTTTTGAACTACCGGTTATTGCTCTGAAATAATGGAATACTGTAACATCTACAACCTGACCAATTAAAAAAGCAATGAGAGAACCAATAATAATCCACAGTCCTTGTCCGAATATAGCATCGAAGGCAAGGTCCATATTTACATTACCAGCAGGTGTAATACGATTTATCCAAAAATCAGATGGAGTTAAACCCATAGCAAAGTAAACCATGAAAAATGCATAAGCAATTAATCCGGCAGCAGTAAAGGATAAGAATCTTACTCCCCTTTTTCCAAAATATTCATTGATCACATCTGTCATTATAAACACAACAGGCCATAATAAAACTCCGGCTGTTAGGTTAAAGGAAAGATTTTCAACTCCCAAAATTGTAAGATTAGCTGGTGAAATTCCTAACGACTGCTCAAGTGAAAATATCTTTACTCCAATAAATTCTGCCAGTAGAGCGTTAGCTACAAAAAATGATCCTAATATGTAAAAAAGCCGTGTGGATTTATCTTTCATATAACATTGTTTTTTGTGGTTTAAATTATTTCATTTTGGAGTTAAAACAAAAAAGCGGCATCAAAAGTTTATCTTTCAATGCCGCTTTAGGAGAGAGATGGACAATATTAGTTATCTGCTGCGTTCTCTGCTTTTATTATTAGATTCAATCTGTCTCGAGCTATTTGATTCATTTCTTTTCTTTGTTTCAACCCTTGATTCCCTTTGTGTATTTTGAGTTGGTCTTTCTATAGTTCTGCTTTCCTGATTCGACTGAGTATTTTCCCTTCGTTCAACCCTAACATCATTTTTACGTGATCCCGTATTTGAATTACTTCTTTGTACCTGTTCTGATTTTCTTTTCTGAATTTGCGGACTTTGATTTCTTTTTACTTCAGTATTTCTCTGAACTTCAGAAGTTCTTCTTTCCATTACAGGGTTTTCATTTCTTTTTACCTCGGTGTTTCTTTGAGGTATCTGAACACTTTCATTTCTTTTTACCTCGGTGTTTCTCTGAGGTATCTGAATACTTTCATTTCTTTTTACTTCAGACTCAGTTCTTGAACGTGTTTCCTGCCTGACTTCATTTTTATTTTCGTTTTCACGACTGTTTATTCTTTCACTTGGACGTTTTTCACGTACATCGGTTTTTCTTTCATCAGATACTCTGGGCTCACTCTGGATATTTCTTTCCCTGTTATTGTCTCTAAAATTTTCATCTTTTCTGATTTCACGGTTTTCTTCTTTTGATGATTCTCTACGAATTTTTTCTCTATCCAGGTCTCGGGTCGAACCGAGTTCAACTCTTGAGAGATCAAGTGAACTTCTTCTATCAGATCTTTTAACTTCAATGTCTCTCAAATTCTCACGAGATAATTCATTTTTATCAACATAAAAGGTTCTTAATCCGTCCCGGCTGATATCTCTGTTTTTGTCGTAAACTACCTGTCTAGGATCATTTGCCGTTCTTATGTTTGTTTGCCTGATCTTTTGACCAGTTCTTTTTTCAATAAAGCTTCTATCAATTCCGTTATTTCTAACTTTACCATTATAATATGCATAATTAGTTCTGTACTTTGTTCTAGAGTGTATTCTATATTTATACTTAGGAGCAACATAGTAACTGGTAAGATACGGACTGTAAAAATGATTTATATGTACATAGTGCCAGTTATTATAAGGAACATAGTAATTACGCGTAAAGTGTATTCCTACTGAGATTGAGAACGTTCCGTAAGGTGAAAGCGGAGCCCAACCTATATAAGAATCCGTATATCTCCACTCAACCCAGGCAGGTGCCCATTCATAATCTGGAAGCCAGATCCAACCATAATAGTCGTCATAATACCATCTTCCGTAGTGATAAACTATATGTCCGAATGGTTCATGGGAATACCAGTACCATCCGTAATCACTCCAGATCCATCTTCCTTGATTGTATGGCTGCCAGGTTCTTACCATAATTGTAGGTTTCCATGCAACTGTACCGTAACCAATATCAATCCAGGTTCCATGCGGTGAAAGTGATGCATAGAAATATCCGCCAACTCTGCTGGCGATATTTGAATTAGCTTCAAGATTTGTGTTGAAGCTGAAAAGTAATATGACTGCTGCGAATATTAAGTTTTTCATTTTATCCTCCTATGGACTGCTAATTATTATCCAAGCGGAATGCCAGTAATTATATTAGTTTTTCGTTAGAAATAAGGCTTTTTTACAAATTACACTGTCTATAAAACTATACGGTGTGACTAAAAAGAAGTAATGAATGAGAGGATTTTTTTAAGTGAAATTAAATACCTTGCTCCATTTTTTTTATTGATCTTATTTTACTTTTAACAAATTTATTAACGAGGCACCTTTCTGTTTTTCCACTTATAATTACCAAATAAACCTGATACTCCGGCTATAATGATGTAAGGAATTTGAAATAATTCTGCCCAAAGGAATGGCCGTAGAAGTACCGGTTCAAAAAGAAGATTCACACCTTTTTTAAGAACAATGAATTCTGCCAGAAGCTTTGCACCAAAACTAATTAAGGTTGTAATTAGAAAAATATTTGAGAAAAATAAGCCAAGTATTAACTGAGCAGGTATGGATAGATAGAATAAGTATATTAAAATTAACTTCAATACCAGCACTTTATTGTTATAAAACAAGCCTTTACTTGCCCATCTCTTTCGCTGCTGATAGAATTCAGTAAGATTATTACTAGCCGATGTTTTAACTGTAGCATTTCGATTAAGAGCAAATTTAACTTTAAATTTTGAATCCTTGTGTATCTTCTGCATAAGCAACTCATCATCACCGGAAGAAAGATTCATCTGGTAAGTAAATCCGCCAACCTCTTCATACACTTTTTTTCTATAGGAGATATTAGCAGCATTACATATTGTGGGCTTTTCAGCACCAATTAAACCCGCACCGGTTATTACAAATCCGGCAAACTCTAACTTTTGAATTTTGCTGAATGCTGAATTACCATCCAGAAACTCAACTGGACCGGATATAAAACCGGTATCATTATCAAAGAAACTTAAAATGCT
Source organism: Ignavibacteriaceae bacterium (assembly GCA_035463895.1). Lineage (GTDB taxonomy): Bacteria > Bacteroidota > Ignavibacteria > Ignavibacteriales > Ignavibacteriaceae > JAGXRK01. The sequence goes on from DATHSU010000082.1 coordinate 9,150, forward strand.
TTTTAACCATTTTGTTGAATGAATACAATCGGCATCAGTAGTAACTATTATATCACCAGCAGAATTTTCAATTCCATAACGTATTGCTCTTTTTTTGTGTGCATTTATAGAATAACTATCAGGAACTGAAATAACTTTTACATTTTCTAATGTATTATTTACATTTATTTTTTCTAAAGAATCATCAGTTGAAAAATCATTAACAAAAACTATTTCATATCTATCATTTGGATAATCCTGTTCTGTTAAGCTTTTATAACAGTTTAAAATGTTTTCTGTTTCATTCCTGAATGGTACGACAACCGAGACAAACTTTTCAGGGTATTCTGATG
>DATHSU010000083.1:0-12799 GCA_035463895.1 Ignavibacteriaceae bacterium
ATAAAAATGATAAAAGATTGGTTCACTATTTTAAGCAAAGTTATGTTCTTAACAGGATCAAAAAATCTTGAGGATTTAAAAACCAATAAAATATTCAAAAGGGAAGCTCTGATTTGAATTTAACAGAAATAAAAAATTTCAGCAGGATCTACGAAACTGAAAGAAAAAAAATAGATATAAAACTTCAGAATTTATTGAAGGGAAGAGAACCTTTAATGCTTTATAAACCTGCATCTTATATTCTGGAAAGCAGCGGAAAAAGATTAAGACCATTATTGGTTTTGTTTTCATCTAAAGCTTCAGGAGGAAAATTCATTCAGGTTTATAATGCTGCGCTTGCCGTTGAAATGCTTCATAATTTTACTCTCGTTCACGATGATATTATGGATAAAGCGGATTTAAGACGTGGTCGGGAAACACTTCATAAAAAATATGATATTAACACTGCAATTTTAGCCGGTGACAGCCTGCTTGCTGTAGCTTACGAATATCTGTTAAAAGATTGTAATGTTAATGCTAAAAAGGCCCTTGCGTCATTTACAAATGGTTTAATTGAAGTGTGCGAGGGTCAAAGTCTTGATACAGATTTTGAAAAAAGAAAAAATGTTTCAATTGATGAATACATTACGATGATAACAAAAAAAACTGCAATGCTTCTAAAAATGTGCTGTGAGATCGGTTCATTGCTTGTTGATGCGAATCCTCGTGATATTAAAATACTTTCGGATTATGGACTTAACCTTGGAATTGCATTTCAGATACAGGATGATTTACTTGACATTATTGGTGATCAGAAAAAATTTGGCAAGAAAGTAGGCGGCGATCTCATTGAAGGTAAAAAAACTTTTTTGTTTTTACGAGCTCTGGATAAATCCAAAGGGAATAATAAAAAAGCTTTGCTTCGTGTTATAAAGCACAAAGGTATTAAACCGTCTGAAGTAAACATCTATAAAAAAATTTATGAAGAACTAGGTGTAATTCAGGAGGCAAAAAAGGAAATTGAATCATATACAATTACTGCATTAAAATCGATCAGCAAATTATCTGATAAAAAAAATATTGGATTATTTTATTGGCTTGCTAACTCACTAATTAAACGTGATCAATAATGATTGAAAAAACTATAAAAATAATAAATAAAGCCGGACTCCATACTCGTCCTGCCGCCACAGTTGTTAAACTAGCTGCGAAATATAAATGTGATTTTTTTATTTCACGCGATGGTATGCATATTAATGGAAAAAGTATAATAGGTGTTATGACATTAGCTGCAGAAATCGGTTCTGAGTTAACTTTAACTTTTAATGGTGTTGACGAAGAAAAGGCTTCTGAAGAAATAGTTTCTTATTTTGAAAGGGGGTTCGATGAAATATGAAATCATTTAAAGAAATATACAGGGACGCAGAAAATAAAATTGCCGGATTAGCTGCTGCTCCGGGAATTGTGATCGGCAGGGCACATCTTTTTACAAAAGAAAAAGTTGAAATAAATAAATCTGAAATAACGGATATTGATCAAGCTTTAACTAACCTTGATGAAGCTGTTGAAAAATCCAAAAAGGAATTAAATAAGATTTTTTCAATTGCCCGTGAAAAGATGGATGAAAAAAGAGCAGGAATCTTTGAAGCGCAGCTTATGATACTTGATGATCCTATACTTTTCGGAAATATTAAAGACAGGATTATAGCTGAAAAAATTCAACCTGAGTACATTGTTGCTGATGAAATTTCAAAGTATCAGGAACTTATGATAATATCAAGTGAATCTTATCTTAAAGAAAGAGCGCTTGACATTGAGGATATTAAATTCCGTATAATCAGAAATCTTCAGAAAAAAAGATGGCAGTCGAGAATAGAAAAAGAAATGATTGTTATAAGCGAGTCGCTCACTCCTGCTGATACACTTCTTTTTTCAAGAGTTGATACGCTGGCATTTGTTACAGATCATGGAGGATTAACATCTCACGCAGCAATTATTTCGAGATCTTTGAACATTCCGGCTGTTGTTGGAACACATAATGCTTCTAAAGTGATCGAAGACGGGCAATCAATCATTGTTGATGGATTTCACGGTTATATAATAACATCTCCCACAGAAGAGCAAATCGAATTTTTTAAGTTCAAACAGGAGCGTCTGAAACAGCTTCAGGTTGATCTTAAAGAGTTTAAAGAAAAGCCTGCCATTACTACTGATGGGAGAACTATTAATCTTGAAGCAAATGTAGATGTTACAGGTGAAATTGATGTTGTTATTACCAGCGGTGCAAAAGGTATTGGACTTTACAGGTCAGAACAGATACTTGATGAACTTGGTGAATATCCTAACGAAGAAGAACAGACTAACATTTATTCAAAACTTGCATCAAGGATGTATCCTGATTTATGCACAATACGTGCTTTTGATATTGGGGGCGACAAGTTCAGACTCTTCGATTACAGAGAACCGAATCCTTTTTTAGGTTTACGCGGGGTAAGATTTCTGCTTGAAAATAAAAGTCTCTTTAAAACTCAGATTAGAGCTGTGCTCAAAGCCAGTGCTACTAAAAATATTAAATTCATGATTCCTATGATCTCTACAATTGAGGAAATATGGGAAACAAAAAAGTTAATTACTGAATGCAAGGCTGAACTCAGAAAAGAAAAATTAGAATTTGACGATGAAATCAAATTAGGTATAATGATTGAAGTTCCTTCAGCTGCAATTATGACAAGAGAACTGGCTGCGGAAGTAGATTTTATAAGCATTGGAACTAATGATTTGATTCAATATATGATGGCTGTTGACCGCGGTAATGACCTCGTATCTAACTTGTACCAGGAATTCAGTCCGGTAAATATCAGGACTATTTACCATATTGTGCAAGAAGCAAAGCTTCAAAAAGTGCCTGTGAGTTTATGTGGAGAAATGGCAGCCGATACTTTGGCAATTCCATTACTAGTTGGTTTGGGATTGGAAACATTGAGCATTTCTGCTGCAACAATTCTTTATGCTAAAAAAATCATTAACAGCTTTAGTTACGAACTTGCAAAAAAATTAGCTGATGATTGCGTGGCGAGTAAAACAGAAAAAGAAATTCAGGATAAAGTAGTTAGTTTCTTTGAAGAAAATAATATCACAAGAACAAGGAACATTATTTAATAATGAAAATTCAGAAATATGTAAAAAATTACGATCCGCAAAATCAATTTGAAGTTCTTATAAACACATGGAAACAGATTGAATATGCGCTTAACAATAAATATGAAATTGATGAACTTAAAGCAAAAAAGTTCAAAAATATTATCTTAACAGGGTTAGGAGGATCAGCAATAAGCGGTGATCTTATTCGAAACTATCTAAATAATGAATTAAAGATACCTTTTACTGTAAACAGAAATTACTCGCTTCAGTCATTCGCAGATGAAAATACATTATTAATTGCCTCTTCTTATTCCGGTAATACTGAAGAAACAATAGCAGTATTAAATCAGGCAATCAAAGCTAAATGTTCCATACTTGTTTTAACCACAGGTGGAGAGGCAGAAAAGATCGCGTCATTGAATAAACTGCCGGTAATAAAGCTTCAAAAAGGGTTTCAACCAAGATATGCTCTTGGTCTGAGTTTCTTCTCGCTTCTTATTGCACTTGAAAAGATCGGGGTTATTTCAAATCAGAAAAGTGAAGTTGAAGAAATATTAAAAATTTGGAAATTGAAGTCAGCTGAGTATTCGAGTGAGAATAATATTGCTTTTACTCTGGCAGAGAGAATGGTTGGTTTTATTCCCATCATTTATTCAATTTCAGAACTAACTTCTGCCGCCGGGTACAGATTCAAATGCCAGTTAAATGAAAATTCAAAGGTTCATGCATTCCATCACGAAATTCCTGAAATGAATCACAATGAAATTATCGGCTGGGAAACCTATCAGGAGAAATCATTTCCGGTTAAAGTTATTTATCTTCTTGATGAGGATTGGCACCCTCAAATTAAAAAACGCTTTCAGTTCATGAATGAAATTCTGCTCGAAAATAAAATTGATGTTATTGAGTTGAAAAGCAGTGAAAAAAGTTTTAAGGCAAGATTATTGGATTTAATTTATTTGTGTGATTGGATAACTTTTTATATAGCTGTACAAAGAGGTTATGATCCCAGTGAAATCAATAATATCAATAAACTTAAAGAGCGTCTTTAATAAGTCCTCTTATAATTTATTTTATTCCAGGTTGTTAAAGCATTCAATCTTTGCACTGATGATTTTATTATGTTTTACAGATTTAACCAAGGGGCAGTTTTATTACTTTGGCAGAAACAAAGTTCAATATGAGGATTTTGATTGGAAAGTTCTTCGCACCAAGCATTTTAATATTTACTACTATGGGGAAATGGAAAAGATTGCTGAGATTGGTGCTTTTTACGCCGAAGAAATTTATGATGAGCTTAAAGTTAAACTTAACCACGTTGTAACTAGAAAAATACCGCTCATCTTTTATAATACTTCCTTACATTTTCAACAGACAAACGTTACTCCGGGACTAATACCTGAAGGTGTCGGAGGTTTTTTTGAATTTTTAAAAGGCAGAGTTGTCCTTCCATCAACAGGTTCATTAAAAGATTTCAGACACGTGATTCGCCACGAACTTGTTCATGTATTTATGACTAATAAAATTTACCGCACCTTGTCGGATCATAGGATTCCACCAGATATGCTTCCACCGCTATGGTTTGTTGAAGGACTGGCAGAATTTCTTTCTACTGAAGTTGATGCACAAGCTGAGATGGTAATGCGAGATGCAGTAATCAATAATTATTTTGTCGGTTTGAAAGATATATTTGCAATATATGGTTCATTTTTAATGTATAAGGAAGGCCAGAGTTTCCTGGAATTTGTTGCGGAAAACTACGGTGAAGAAAAAGTTCTTATTATGGTTGAAAATTTCTGGATGTATAAGAACTTCAATGATTTGCTGGAATATCTGCTAGGTAAAAAAATAGAAGAAATTGATAATGAATGGATCTATTGGTTAAGAAAAAAGTATTATCCTCTGTTCAGTGAAAAACTACCTCATAATATGGGAGCAAAAAAAACAACAGAAAAAGGTTTTTATTTCAGTCCGGTACATTTTAACATAGATGGTAAAGATTATATTTACACATCCGCAAACAGGGATGGATATTCATCTGTTTACAGGATAGAACTTGATGAAAAGTATAATCCAAAAGGCAGTCCTGAACTGGTAATAAGGGGAGAAAAATCAGATGAATTTGAATCTTTCCATTTATTTCAATCAGCAATTGATATATCTAATTCTGGTTTGCTTGCTTTAGTTACAAAAAGCGGTCCGACGGATGTTATACATTTTCTGAATACATCAACACAAGAATTAAATAAAACTTTTCAACGCGATTATCTTATTTCTATCAGTTCGCCTAAATTTTCTTCAAATGGTGCACTCATTACATTTAAAGCTGTCGATCAGAAAGGGTTTAGTGATATTTATGTTTACGATTTGATAAATGATTCCCTCGACAGACTCACTAATGATTACTATGATGATAAAGATCCTTCATTCAGCAATGATGATGAGATAATATTCGTGTCTGACAGGACTGCCGGTAAAATAGAAAGAAAGTATAATTTATTTTCAATTAAGGTATCTTCAAAAAAAATATCTTATCTTACCTATCTTGATGCAAATTTATCATCTCCAATTCTATCTCCGGAAAAAAATGAAATCTATTTTACAGCTGATATTGATGGCGTAAGAAATATCTGGAAAATGGATTATTCGCCGGGTGCAGAGAAAACTGATACTGTTGAAAGAGTTTCAAGGTTTTTTACGAGTTCTTTTGATCAAAGATTTCTTGGAAAAGACAAACTCATTTTTACCGGCTTTGAGAATTTTTCTTTCCAGATTTATTTAAAGGACCTGAACAAACTATCGCAAGATTCAGCTTTAGCTGTTGCTATGGATTTTAGTGGCGCTGGTGGAAAGTGGTATCATCAATTATTAGCGGCAGATCATGAGAGAGAAAAGCTTGTTTATGAAAAAGAGTACACACTTGATTACGCCGCAGGTGTAGTTTCAACCGACCCGGTATTTGGAACTCAGGGTGGAGCAATTCTTTCTTTAAGCGATCTGCTCGGCGATGATAAATATTTTTTCCTTCTATATAATACTGCAAATGTACAGAGTGATTTTCTAAAAAGTTTTAATGTGGCAATTGAGCGGCTTGATCTTAGTCAACGTGTAAATTATGGGTATGGTGTATTTCATTTCAGTGGAAGAAGATATGATATTCGTGATTCGGATGAGTATTACTTTGAAAGAATCTTTGGAGGTTTTTTCAGGTTCAACTACCCGATTTCAAAATTTCAAAGAATTGAAGCTATGGCATCTTTAGCTAATTCTGATAAAGAAGTCTTTGCTGGTATTAAGCAAAGAAAAGCTGTGCTTCTTACAAATTCTGTATCTTTCGTTCATGACAATTCACTTTGGGGTCCTTCCGGTCCGCTGGATGGAAGCCGGTTACTTTTTCTTTTAGGCTACACAAGCGATATTAAATTCAGCAATGTTAATTATTTCAGTCTGATTGCTGATATGAGATATTATTACAGGATTGCCTTAACAACATCTATTGCAACAAGATTGGGTTTTTTCTACAATGAAGGAAAAGAAGCAAGAAGATATTTTATGGGTGGAAGCTGGGACCTCAGAGGCTGGCCTCGTTGGGCAATAAGAGGAGAAAAAATGTGGCTCTCATCAATTGAATTCAGGTTTCCATTAATTGATGCCCTATACGTTAAATTTCCGTTTTTTGGTCTTGGATTTTTTGGAATTCGAGGTGCCGCTTTTTTCGATGCAGGAAGTGCCTGGGACACAGAGTATAAAAGAACTTACGGCAGTGTTGGAGGCGGAATTAGATTTAACCTTTTTGGTGTTTTGGTACTCCGTTATGATATTGGTAAAAAAATTGAAAATAATTTTTCAAACTTTCAACCGGGATTATTTTATCAATTTTTCTTTGGATGGGATTTCTGAAAAAATTCTTAAACATATTATTGATTGTTTGCTCCTTGTCTGTTTTAAGCGGATGTGCCAAATCTATCATCAAAATTGTTTATCAAAAGGATGATAATCCTGTTAATATGTTCGCTGAAACAGGAGAGAGAAACTTCTATGTCCCAATTACTATCGGCGATTCATTATCTTTAATATGGGAAAGTGATGCACACGGTAGTTTTAATAACTCAGCTTTTCTTTTCTTTGACTCAACCGTAATTGTGCATGATTTAGGCGGAAGAGTTCATACTTTTAATATTCATACCGGTAAACAGACAGGTGTACTTAAAAATAAAGGATCTGTTTTATCAACTCCTGTTTTAATCAATTATACCATAATAATTCCGCTTGTTCTTACCAATAAAAATAAAACAGAGTTGATCTTCTATGATTTTTTTAATGGTAAAGAGTTAAATGTAGTTGAAATTGATGGAAGAGTGATTAACCAGTTATTAAGAATTGATGATGATATTTTGCTGATTACCGAAGAAGGTACTTTAAAAAGAATCAACTCAAGGGGTAATGAAAAATGGAGTATCAGTTTCGATTCTTTTATCCGGTCAAATCCTGCTTATTCAAGTGGAAAAGTTTTTTTTGCTTCAATAAATGGTGAATTTGTTTGTGTGAATGCTGAATCTTCTAAGATAATCTACCGGAAAAAGATATCCTCCTCTTTCAATGGAGGAGTAACTATTAAAAACAATAATGCCTTCATTGCTGATACGGATGGAATTATTTATTCATTAAGAATATCCGATGGCGAGATTGGCTGGAAGTATAATACAGGTTCGAGAATTCAGATAAACCCTGCATTAGATAGTGAAAATCTTTTTATTGGAAATCTATCCGGAGAAATTTTCTCAATAACTCAAAAAACAGGCTCGCTGAACTGGAAAGAAAAATTTAATGGAGCCGTTTTTAACAGCACTCCTTTGATTACTGATAACAGGATAATAATTTCAAATCTCTTTAAGTCAGTATTGCTAATAAACAAGACCGACGGCAAAGTAAGCAAAGAAATAAGTCTGAATGAAAGAGTAAAAATGACTCCTGCTATAAAAAATAATATTCTATTTTTCGGTTATGATAGAGGCACATTAAGAGCATATGAAATCATTAATTAAATTATTTTTATTATTTACATTATCAATTTCTGCATATTCTCAGGATTGTGATTCAAAGCTGCTGTTGAAAACAAATATATCAAATTTCAGAATTTTTATAAACGATTCACTTGAATATAAAGATCAATACGAGTTTGAATTAAAAAAAGGATTTTACAAGATTTTGATTTTAGATGACAGTGACCGATGGAATGCCGGATCTTTTTCTGATTCTTTTTTCATTGACTCCTGTGAAACCAAAGAGATTATTCTGCAGCTCAAAAGTGATGTCCTTATTGATTCTGATCCCCTGGATGTGCAGGTGTTTTCAGGTGATTCCCTTATAGGTTATACTCCAATATTTATACCTAAATATTTTGATAAGGTCACACTAAAAAAAATCGGATATTCTGAAAAAGAAATTGTAATTGATGAACGAATTTCCAAAATAAATGCATCATTGGATTTTATCGGTGAACATAAAAAAGAATTATTTTTTGATAAACCACTATCAAAAATTTTGATTGGATCAATGTTGGTTCTGGGTGCTGCATCTGCGTACTTCAAAATAAAAGCTGATAATAATTATGATGAATTTTTAAGAACCGGAGATGCTAAATACAAAGATCGAACAAATGATTACGATTTGGTAAGCGGAGTGACTTTAGGTCTAACCCAAATTAATTTCGGATTTCTTATTTATAAAATATTTTTTGACAATTAATGTATGCTCACAGTTCTTGAAGCTCTAAAATTATCAGAAGAATATTTAACAAAGTATAACATTGATTCTTCACGCCTTAATGCTGAACTCCTGCTTGCTGATATCCTTAACTGTAAACGACTAGATCTTTATCTTCTTTATGATAAACCTCTACAAGAATCTGAAATTGCCAAATACAGGGATTACTTAAAACGCAGAAGCAGTCGTGAACCATTACAGTATATAATCGGTAATGTTGAGTTTTTCGGCTGCAAGTTCTTTGTTGATCCTTCCGTACTTATACCCCGACCTGAAACAGAATTACTAGTTGAATGTGCACTTAAAAAATACTTACCAAAAGATGAAATAAGAATACTTGATATTGGAGTTGGCAGCGGTAACATAGCTGTTACACTACTTAAAAATCTGTCTTTATCATCTGCAGTAGGAATTGATATAAATGATGACACATTATCTGTAGCAAGTAAAAATGCCCAAGAAAATAATGTAATCGAAAGATTGGAATTAGTTAAGTTAAATATTCTTAAAGATGATCATAAAACTTTAGGTAATTTTGATATGGTTATTTCAAACCCGCCTTATATTTCACTGAATGATTTTCAGAACCTTGAACCTGAGTTAAAGAATTATGAACCTTTGTTATCATTGACTGATAATTCCGATGGGTATTTGTTTTACGAAAAAATTATATCTATATCATCAGATCTGCTTAATAATAATGGAAGATTATTTTTTGAACTGGGTAAGGATCAGCATACAAAAGTTAATAAGATGATGATTGAAAAAGGATTCTCAAGCATAAATATTGTTAAAGATTATTCTGATATTGAAAGAGTAATATTTGGAGAAAAATAAATGAAAGCGGTTGTTCAGAGAGTTAGTGAAGCGGGTGTTTATATTCCTGAAGAAAATTATAAATCTGAAATTGGCAAAGGTATGGTAATACTGCTGGGCATTAAATCAGGCGATACCGAATCCGATTTGATCTTTGTTTCAGATAAATGCTCTAACTTAAGAATATTTGAAGATGCCGAAGGAAAAATGAATATCGGAATAAAAGATATTAACGGCGAAGCACTTGTAATTTCCCAGTTTACAATTTATGGCGAAACTGCTAAAGGGAACAGGCCTAGTTTTATTGAAGCAGCCCGTCCTGAAGAGGCAATACCGCTATATGAGAAATTTATTCAAAGAATGAAAATGAATCTGGGTGATGATAAGGTTAAGGTTGGTATTTTTGGTGCAATGATGTCAGTTAAAATAATTAACGATGGTCCCGTTACAGTTTTAGTTGAATCAAAATGACAGGTGAAGCTTGAAACCAGTATTAATGATATTTATTGATGGTGTTGGAATTGGTGAAAATGATGCCGGTAAAAATCCTTTTATCAAATATGGATTTAAAGCTTTTGAAAAAATATTTGGTTCAATTCCGCACTTAAATAATTCTATTCTCATAAATGACCCATATTTTCTTTTTCCAGTTGACCCTATTATGGGAGTTCCTAATATTCCCCAAAGCGGAACGGGGCAGGTTTCAATTTTTTGCGGTATAAATGCTCCAAAGTTTGTTGGTAAACATTTTGGACCGTTTCCTTATTCATCAACTATTCCAATAATTAAAGAAAAAAACATCTTAAAGTACTACAAAGAAAAAGGCAATAATGTGTTTTTTGCCAATGCATATCCCAAAATATTTTTTGACTACTTAAAATCCGGTAAACAAAGATTAAGTGTCACATCGTTAAGCTGCAGACTATCAGGAATTCCTCTTAATAATGCTTCTGATGTTAGAAGCGGCAAGGCTCTTACCGCCGAAATAACAAATTCCAGGTGGAATAAAAAACTAAAGTATAACCTTAAAATTATTCCTCCTAAAACTGCCGCAAGGAGACTTTTAAGAATTGCGGGCAGAAATCACTTTACACTTTATGAGTTTTTTCTGACTGACCATCTTGGGCACGGAAGAATACCTGATGAATTTGATGAAATTTATAATAACCTTGACGGATTTCTTACTACTGTTCTTACTGAGATGGATTTAGAAAATATGACACTTATTGTCTGTTCGGACCACGGAAATATTGAAGATCTTTCAGTTAAAGCTCATACACTAAATCCGGCATTAACAATTACAGCAGGGAAGTACGCTGAACAATTATTCAATTCAATTAAAGACCTTAGCGAAATTAAACCAGCAATTATAAAATATTGCAAATGAATAATTATCCGATAATAAAGTATGCGATCCTGTTTGTAATTGGAATTTTAATTGCTCCTATTATCAAAATTGATATAATCTTATTCTTTGTAATTACTCTCTGCTGCTCAGGAATTCTTTTACTGAGCATTTTCATTTTCAAGCAGAAACTTATTACTCTAAAAAATCTGATTGCATATTTGTTAATAGTAATTTCATCTTTATTTATCACACAAATAAGAAATGAACCTTTTGATTCTGCGCTTCTGAAATATTATAAAGAAAAAGATGTAATTGTTTACGCCGAAGTTGAATCAGTGGAACTGAAACGGGAGTTTGAAATAGTTATGACGCTTGTTACAGATTCTGTTATGATCGCAGGTAAGGTTTATCCTGATCAGGAAAAAATATTATTCAAATTCAGGGGAGACACTGTTGAACGTGAAAAATTGTATGAAACTATTATGCCCGGTAATTCAATTTATGCGCAAGGCATTTTTCTTAAAGGAAGAGAAAAAAGAAATCCCGGAGAATTTGACTACAACAGGTATCTTATAAGTAAAGGAATTTCCGGCATACTGATCAGCAATGAAGGCGACAGTTTAAGTATACTCAGTGGCGAAAACGATTTCATTTCTTCAATAATATTTTCTGCACGAAAATCAATTGATGAAAGATTACACAAAATATTTGAGCCCGAAACTGGGGGTCTTTTAAGAGGATTATTGCTTGCAGACAGAAGTGAAATAGACTTTGAATTAAAAACTCAATTCATCAACTCCGGAGTTATTCACGTATTAGCTGTATCGGGTTTACACGTCGGTTATATTCTGCTGATTTTTCTTTTTGTTTTCGGAAGATTCAATATTTACCTGAGAACATTTTTTATTGCGGCAGGTTTATTATCATTCATGTTAATTACAGGTATGCCGCCTTCGGTATTCAGGGCAACCGTAATGGCTTTGGTTATATTATTTACTTTTCTTTCTAACCGAAGCACAAATCTTCTGAACTCAATTTCACTTGCGGCAATTATTATTTTATTAGTTGATCCGAATGAAATATATAATCCAGGTTTTCAATTATCTTTCTCAGCAGTTTTAGCAATAGGCATTATGTATCCGATTATAGAAAAAGAAATTAACCGGTTAAAAATTTCAAACAAATATATCCGTGGAATAATACTGTTTTCAGGAGTTTCGTTGAGTGCACAAATTGGAACATTGCCTTTTACACTTGCTTATTTTGGAAAACTATCAGTCGTGGCGTTATTTGCAAACCTGATCGTTATTCCTTTGATAGGTGTTGTTATATCTCTTGCATTCACATCATTATTCGTAAGCTTAATTTCCATAACTCTTTCGTCTTACTTTGCTGTTGTAAATGATTTGATAGTTAAATTTTTATTCTCCCTGATTTCATTTACCGGAAATCTTCAGTATTCATTTATCTGGATACCTGATTATTCAATAGCAGATGCAATAATATTTTATGCTGTAATTTCTTTATTTATCTACATTATAAAAGATGCTATACGTTGGCTGCCGAAACTTATTATTACAATTTTAGCAATTACAAACATTATTTACTTATCATCTATTGATGATACAGAACTGATGCCTGATAATCAATTAAGCATTATGATGATTGATGTTGGGCAGGGGGAGGCGATACTTATTAAATTTCCTAATAACCAGACCGCATTGATAGATGCTGGAGATCTTAATCCTT
>DATHSU010000084.1:0-2953 GCA_035463895.1 Ignavibacteriaceae bacterium
GCAGTAAAAACAATTGATCTTGCAATCTTAACTAATTTATTAAAGAAAGATTGGAGAAATGTAGTTTAATCATCAGGTCACCTTAGATAGAGAAACAATTTAACAATTAAGTAATTTAAAAATGAAACTAGTAAAAAACGCCGCAGGAAAATTAGTCCCAACAGAAGTGAACGGAGAAACTCAAATTCCATTTAAGGGAGTAGATAAATACAAACCATTCGGTAATAAAGCCAAACCTCCAATCCGGTCCTGTATGGATTATCCTTCAGATGGCAATAAAGTGATTAAAGAATTAAAAACGGCTTTGAAGAAAGCAGGTCTAAAAGATGGAATGACAATTTCAACACATCATCACCTTCGTAACGGCGATGCATTGACCAATATGATGTTCGATACGATTAACGAAATGGGAATCAAAAACATCCGCTGGTTTCCATCCGCATCATTTCCGGTCCATTCACATTTAATAAAATACCTTGAAGATGGAACCATTCATCACATTGAAGGAAGTATGAACGGTCCTCTTGGCAAGTTTACATCTGAAGGAAAAATGAAGGGAGTGGGCGTTCTTCGTTCACACGGTGGAAGATACCAGGCAATTCAGGATGGAGAAGTCCATATTGATATAGCAGTTATTGCAGCGCCGACTGCAGATCCTTTTGGCAATGCAACGGGCGATCGCGGAAAATCTGCTTGCGGATTAATCGGATTTGCTCTGGGTGATTCAGAGTATGCAGATAAAGTTATAGTAGTAACCGATAATCTTGTTCCATTCCCTTGTGTGCCCTGGCAAATACAGGGAAACACTGTTGATTATGTTGTTGAAGTTGAATCACTTGGTGATCCAAAAAAAATTGTTTCAGGTACAACAGAGGTAACAAAATCCCCGGATCGTTTATTGATTGCTGAATACGTTGCTGATTTTATAGATGCTGCCGGTATTATGAAGAATGGATTTTCTTTACAAGCTGGTGCAGGAGGCACTAATCTTGCATTTGTTTTATTTCTCAAAGAAAAAATGAAAGCTAAAGGTATTAAAGCAAGGTTTATGCGAGGCGGAAGTACGAAGTATCTTGTTGAACTGCTTGAAGAAGGTTTAACTGATTACATCCTTGATGGACAAACTTTTGATCTTGAAGGTGTAAGAAGTATGAGAGAGAATACAAACCACGTCAACACTTCGCCATTTACCAGTTATAATTTTCACGGCAAAGGAAATTTTGCCTCTATGGTTGATGTGGCTGTTCTTGGTGCAACAGAAGTGGATGTTAAATTCAATGCTAATGTTGTTACTCATTCAGATGGACATTTGCTTCATGGAATCGGCGGCTGGCAGAATTGTCTTTACTCGAAGTGCACTATACTGGCTATTCCGTCCTTCAGAGATCGCATACCCGTTATTGTTGATGAAGTAACAACTATATGTGGTCCGGGTGAATTGATTGATGTTATAATTACTGAAAGAGGAATTGCCATTAATCCAAAAAGAAAAGATTTATTAAGAGCAGTTAAGGGTTCAGGACTTCCAATAAAAGACATCAAACAGCTTAAAGAAGAAGTCGACGAAATTTGCGGCGGTGCTCCTGGAAAACCAAAAGTAAATAAAGAAAAAGTTGTAGCCATTATTAAGTGGGTTGATGGGACGGTTTTAGATTCTGTTTATCAAATTGACAAATAAATGCAATAGAACGCGGATAACACGGATTAAAAGGATTTTCACGGATAAAGAACTAGTCGATGACCAGGCATAAAATATCGTCCAAGTCTATAGGTATCGCATTTGGTGCTGGTGGAGCTCGTGGAATCGCACATCTCCTAATGATTGAAGCTCTTGAAGAGCTCGATATTAAACCTTCAATTATTTCAGGATCAAGTATCGGAGCAATAGTAGGTGCTTTTTGTGCTGCTGGTTTTTCTTCGATGGAAATGAAGCAAATTCTTCATCTATTGCTAAATCCCAAAAGTGATTCAGTTTTCGATTTCCTTTTAAAGTCAGATTTCGCAAAACTCTTCTCAATGTTTGATCCTCAATTTATCAAATCAGGTTTTATCAAGGGTGATAAGTTTCAGAAATTTTTAGAAGCTCATTTAAGAGTTAAGAAATTTGAAGATCTGAAAATACCTTTAATGGTTGTTGCAACGGATTACTGGAATAAAGAAGAAGTAATTTTTGAAAAGGGTGAGCTCATACCTGCTATTAAAGCTAGCTACTCATTACCGGGTTTGTTCACACCAATAAAAATTAATAATAAAGTACTAATCGATGGTGGTGCTGTTAATCCTCTCCCTTACGATTTATTAATTGGGAAATGCGATATTACTATAGCAATAGATGTTACTGCACTTAAATCAAAAACAGACCGGGAAATCCCTCCAACTTTTGATTCAGTTTTTACAACTTACCAGACAATGCAAAATTCGATTATTAAGGAGCGATTAAAATTCCAAAAACCTGATATTTATATTAAACCTGAAATCTACGATGTTAGAGTATTTGATTTCATAAAAGCGGATTCAATATTAGATCAAGCTAAATCAGCAAAAAAAGATCTGAAAATTAAATTGGAAAAAGCATTATCAAAATAATTGATAATAAACTATTATTTAATCTTTAATTTATTTAGCCCTCCTCCGGAGGTAGTTATCCAAACATTACCATTAATATCTATAGCCGCTGCAGTACACCTGTTTGAAGAGATTAATGAATTAACTGTAGTATATTGAAAGGGGATATTGTTGCTGTTATATTGCCACAAACCGTCAAACGAACTTACCCATTTGTTATCAAATTTGTCAATCGTAACACTGTTAAATGCAATATTGGGTATGCCAGGTATATAGTTTATAAATGTGTTACCGTTGAAATATGATACTCCATTTCTCAAAGTGCTATCCGGTGAATGTGTAAACCAGACATTCCCTGATAAGTCTGAATTAATTGAAGTTATTTTTT
>DATHSU010000085.1:0-2043 GCA_035463895.1 Ignavibacteriaceae bacterium
CAGGAATTTACACAGTACTTGGCGGTTTGCGTGCTGTTCATTACACGGATATGGTTCAGATGTTCATACTTATCGGCGGCGCAATCACAGTTGCTATTGTTGGATTAATTCAACTTGGCGGAATTGATGAACTATACAGCAATGCCGGTGCGGGATTTTTCAGCTTATGGAAACCAATGAGCGATCCGGATTTTCCTTGGACGGGAATTCTTTTCGGCGCTCCGATACTCGGGGTTTGGTACTGGTGTACTGATCAGTTCATTGTTCAAAGAGTTCTGTCTGGAAAAGATATTAATCATTCGAGACGGGGAACAATTTTCGCAGGCTATTTGAAACTCCTTCCGTTATTTCTTTTTGTAATTCCCGGAGTGATTGCCTATGCATTAACACAAAAGGGAGATATTACCCTTGATTCACCTGACCACGCTTTACCAACTTTAATCGGTACTTTGCTGCCAGTTGGATTAAAGGGGATTGTTGTTGCGGGTTTACTTGCTGCACTTATGAGTTCTCTTTCATCTGTGTTTAATTCCTGCTCAACACTAATTACATGGGACATTTATAAAAAGTTTCGTCCTGAATCATCCGAAAAAATCTTAGTCCTTGTTGGAAGAATAGCTACCGTGATTCTCGTTGCCTTCGGATTATTATGGATTCCAATGATGAAATTAATTTCAGGTCAGATTTACCAATACCTGCAAAGTGTTCAGGCATATATTTCTCCACCGATTGCAGCAATATTTTTAATTGGAGTTCTTTCGAAAAGAGTTAATTCACAGGGAGCAATAGCCGCCCTACTTACAGGTTTTGTACTTGGAATAGCAAGGTTGATATTGGAATTAAATAAAGATTCGATCAGCGGATTATTGCATCAGTATGCTGATATAAATTTCCTTCACTTTGCTTTTCTATTATTCTTAGTTTGTACTTTGGTGCTGGTTGTTGTAAGTTTTCTTACTACCGAACCGGCATCTCAAAAAGTTGATGGATTAACTATTCATACAATATCAGGCGAAAGCGAAGGTGAAGACAAAGGCTGGAAAAAAAGAGATTTTATTTTGTCTGTATTATTAATTCTTCTCGTAGGAATAGTTTGGATTTATTTTAGTTGAGATATGTACGACTCACTTTAAAAGTGAGTCGTGCATTAATCTACTTTATCAAAATTAATTTTTTGGTTTGACTAAAATTACCTGCCTGTAAGGTATAGAAATATGTTCCACTTGAAAGCTTTGAAGCATCAAAATTTACTTCATAATTTCCTGCAGATTTGAATTCATCTACTAATGTTGCAACCTCTCTTCCCATTAAATCATAAACTTTTAAAGTTTGCCAACTACCGTTTGGAGACTGCCAACTGATAACGGTGCTTGGGTTAAATGGATTAGGATAGTTTTGAGCCAAGTAATATTCATCTGGAGTTACAGCGAAATGTTCAACGCTTGTTACTGTAAATGGACCATTATAACTATAGCCTTCAAGAGCTATTGTACCACTGAGTGGTGGATTCGGATCACTTGCAAAAAGGCTTACCTGAGCACCACTTTTTGAAACGAATAAATAATATACATCTGTCTCTCCTAAAACTGTTGTCGATTCACGGACTCTTAAAGCTTCGAAGCTTGAACCTCCCGGAAGCGTCATTGTTCCGTAAGCATCAACAACAGTACTCAAGGAAAAACTATTACTAATAAAAGGCGTTCCATTGAGATAAAATGTTGAAGTAAATGATTGAGTCCAGCTTGAATTATAAGTTAGAGGTAATTGGAATTCAAGAACTGCAGGATTATGTTTAGTTGTAAACACAGTTCCTTGAGTTGAGTCAATAACGGCTGCATTGCCCATATTATTCAATCCGTTATTTAGGTTTGAATAGAACCAAATTTGAGCCGGATCTCCTTGAAAATCTTTTACTACAAATGTAGTGATAGTTGCCCCGGGAAATTCATTTATAAATGGTGAAGCTGCAGGATCAATGCTAGTAAGAATAAAAACTTCACTGCCGCTCAATCCACTAAAATCCCAGTTGTTGCCACCCCCCGG
>DATHSU010000086.1:0-2984 GCA_035463895.1 Ignavibacteriaceae bacterium
GATAATTGGAAATTACCCGAATCCATTTAATCCATCGACAACAATTTCTTTTATGCTTCCTCAAAGGGAGTTCATTGAAATTAATGTTTATAATTCATTAGGTGAACTGATAAACAAACTTGCTTACAGGGAATTTGAGTCGGGTGAAAATAAAATTTCCTGGCAGGGGACAGATCGTAATGGGGAGCCAGTAAGTTCAGGTATTTACTTTTACAAAATTAAATCAACAGAAAAAATGTTAACAGGTAAAATGGTTCTTCAAAAGTAAACTGAATTATTTAAAATAATATAAATGAACTTTTTCTATAAAATATTTTTTTTAGTTCTTCTGATCTTCGTTTTTAATAGTTGTTCCGGAGATAAAACCGAAGTAACAACAATCAAATTCTGGGCAATGGGCAGTGAAGCTGAAAATGTTTTAAAGCTTGTTCCCGAATTTGAAAAAAGAAATCCCGGCATAAAGGTTGTTGTTCAGCAAATACCATGGACAGCCGCACAGGAAAAACTAATTACTGCTTTTGCAAGCGACAATACCCCGGATGCATGTCAACTTGGTAACACCTGGGTACCGCAGTTTGTTTCATTAAATGCCCTGGTGGATCTCGATGAGTGTATAGAAAAATCTGATCTGATAAAAAAGGAAAAGTATTTTGAAGGTATCTGGAATACAAATGAAATAGAAGGAAAGATTTACGGAATCCCCTGGTATATTGATACAAGGATAATTTTTTATCGAACCGATATTCTTAAAAAAGCGGGATATGATAATCCGCCTAAAGACTGGAATGAACTTCTTGATGTTTCAAGAAAAGTAAAATCTTTAATTAAAGGCAAAGACAATTATCCAATCTTTATCCCGACAAATGAATGGGCTACATTTATAATCTTCGGGCTGCAGGCAGGTGCAGAACTCTTAAAGGAAAATAATTCATTAGGAAATTTCAGTTCTCCTGAATTTAATGAAGCATTTTCATATTTGATTGAGTTTCATAAAGAAAAACTAACACCATTCGGGCTGCTGCAGGTTACAAATATTTACCAGGCTTTTGCAGATGGATCTATTACAATTTACATATCAGGTCCCTGGAATATTCCTGAATTTAAAAAATGGATGAAGGGTGATCTTGCCGATAAATGGATGACTGCACCGTTACCCGGATATAAAAATGAATATCCCGGTGTCTCTTTGGCCGGGGGCTCAAGTCTGGTGGTATTTAAAAACTCAAAACATAAAAATGAAGTTTGGAAGTTTATAGAATATCTGTCGGAGTCAGATACCCAGTTAGAGCTTTATAAACTACTGAATAATTTACCGGCTGTTAAAGGAGCCTGGGAAGATCCTCTGTTAAGAGATGACAAGTATATGCAGGCTTTTTATCAGCAGTTCCAAAATGTAAAAGCTACTCCGCAAATACCGGAGTGGGAGCAAATAGTTTTTTCTAAACTTCAGCAATATGCTGAGGTTGCAGCACGGGAAGTAATGAGTATTGATGAGGCATTAAAAAAGCTTGATGAGGATGCCGATAAGATACTTGAAAAACGCAGATGGTTAATTACAAGAGATTAATTCTATTTTATGCAATCAGGTAATACAAAAACAGCGTACTTTTTTCTCGCACCGGCAGTTAGTGCGATCTTCCTTTTTTTCTTTATTCCTGTTATAGCTGCGTTTTTAATAAGCTTTACCGATTTTGATATTTATACACTCGGTGATTTTTCAACTTTAAGATTTGTAGGCTTAGATAATTATCTGAATTTATTTAAGGATGATCTCTTCTGGACAGCCCTTAAGAACACGTTTTACTTCGTAATTGTTGCCGGACCTCTTTCTATTATGATTTCTCTTGGTGCAGCATTACTTCTCAGCTCAAAACTTGTACGTTTTAAAGCAATATTCAGATTGAGCTATTTCCTTCCTGTTGTTACAACACTTGTTGCAGTTGCTATAGTGTGGAGATTCATTTATCATCATAATTTTGGAATTATGAATTACTTTATCGGATTCTTCGGAATTAATCCTATAGACTGGTTAGGTGATCCGTTCTGGGCAATGCCTTCAATTATTTTAATGGCAGTGTGGAAAAATTTCGGATATAATATGATAATCTTCATTGCCGGTCTTCAAAACATTCCTGAAGAACTTTATGAGGCTGCAAATATTGAAGGCGCAAATGCCTGGCAGAAATTCAAATCTATTACAATTCCGATGCTGGCACCGACGACAGTTTTTATAAGCATAATTACTATGATTGGTTTCTTCCAGTTATTTGCTGAACCTTATGTGATGACACAGGGAGGTCCGCTTAACTCAACATTAAGCATTGTGCAGTATATGTATCAGGAGGGATTTAGATGGTGGAATATGGGATATTCCGCATCGATAGCGTTTGTTCTGTTCTTCATAATTTTTATCGGAACACTTATTCAATTTAAAGTTCAGAAGTCAGGAGAATGATGAAAAAATTAATTCTATATATATTCCTGATATTAACATCTATTGCAACATTAATTCCATTTATATGGATGGTCTCTGCATCTTTTATGAACGACGGGCATGCAAGCGTTTTTCCCCCAAGATTCTGGCCCGATGAAATTGTTTTCTCACAGTATGAAAGATTATTCAGCCGTTTAAGCATTGCAAGAAACTTCCTTAACAGTTTAAGTTTATCAATAATAGTAACGCTTATTTCTCTCACATTTAATTCTATGGCAGGATATGCCTTTGCCAAATACAGATTTGCAGGAAAGAAAAAACTTTTCAACATTTTATTAAGCTCTATGATAATTCCAAGCCAGGTTACAATGCTGCCGCTGTTTCTTATGTTAAAATATATGGGATTTATCAACACATATATGGCGATAATTGTTCCGGGTCTGGCGAACATATTCGGAATATTTTTAATCAGACAGTATTGCTTATCTATACCGGATAGTTTGATTGAAGCTGCAAGAATTGACGGTGCAACAGATTTTTATATTTACAG
>DATHSU010000087.1:0-6834 GCA_035463895.1 Ignavibacteriaceae bacterium
TATATGTACGGTTTTTCGGGAAGAATTCGTTAATAATAAATTCTGATTCTGCCCCTGAAACGAACGAAGAGTTAAAATTATTTGCGTTTTTTTCCGACCAATAGTATTTACCATCAACCGAACCGATACTCCAGGCAGAAAGGAAATTATTCTTATCCACCATTGCCAATGAAGGTTTGCCTTTATCAGAAAATAAAACAGGAACTGCTCCCGGCATTGCACCTGATGAAATCGGAAAACCATCCACTAATCTTCCGGTAGGTCCGTCAAACGCAAAGATTCTGCCGTCATCAGTAAAAGTAATAAGTTCGCTTCTTTCATCGCCAGCAAAATCCATTGCAAGCGGAGATGAAGCAAAGTTCTGCCCTCCGGGATCAGTTACCGGATAGTTATCTGCCAAAACTCCTTCAAAGTTTCTTGCTTCAAGTTTATTTCCATTGTTAAACACTATATAAGTGTTACCATCTTTTCTAAGATCTGTAAGTAAAAATGAAGTTATGCTTAAACCGAATTCTACTGTAAATGAACTGATTAATCCGGATTCTGAGAAAATATAAAATTTATTCTGGTCTGTTAATACTACAAAAATATAATCACTATTGGAGTTTAATGTTAAAGCAAGATCTATAGGCTGCTCAATAGTGAAATCATAGGTAAATCCGCTGCTGATGCCAAAAGCATTGTTTGTCATTATGTTTTTTGTAACGCCGATATAAGAATAAATCAGATTATCTGCGGCAATCTTTTTTATGATTAAATCAGGGTTAACAACTGAACCAGTTAGTGAATCAGGATTTGTCGATGGCAGATTACCGGTTGAAAAAGTTATGATCTCTCCATTTTCTGTGCCTGCCAATACATTAGTTTGTTCTGTTACAGTTCTTACAATAACAGGATCGGTACTAATTTCAGATTGAATAATCCTCTGTCCGAAAAATGTCTGGGTATCACTTACCATATAAACATTAAAAGCATTATTCAAAGCACCAAAAGTAAATAACGTACTGTTGGTAAAAATTGAAGAGGGTTTTGAAGAAGAAAAGCCGCTGATAGTCCTTAACTCGGTTTGATTGAAATATACTTTGAGTGATGTATCGGTAAGCAGGTTAAAATAATTTTTCTCAGCATCGGATGATAAACCTATTTCGTTTACCTCATCAGTAAAATATAATTTCTCTGAAAACAATGGTTTAATCAGTGAGTCACCGTAACTGAGTTTAAAACTCATCCTGTTACTGATATCTGTAAAATTGGAGATAGTAATAAGACTATTAGCACCGGTATTGGTTTTAGTACTTGGTCTGGTATCTTTTGAAAACCTGTTTTTATATAATTCGGATGGATTTGAACTGTACCATAGGTCTACTTGTGTACCTTCACCAATTACTTCATCACCAAATATTGTAAAGAATCTTTCACCAATATCGGGAATACCGTCGGCTTCAACTAATCTAACTCCCCTTCTGTTCTTATCAGTATTAATTTTGTTAGAAGCAAGTTTTTCATTTATCACATTATCATCAATATGCCAGATAAGAATACCGCTGCCGGGCAATGCCCAATCGAACTCATCTACATCTACTATTACACCTGCAAGTGAATCGGTATCGAAACTCCTGTACCCGGTTGTATCCTTTGTAAAAGTTCTGGTGAAGATAACATCGCCAATTTTATAAGAGACTGTGGAACCGTCCTGATTTGCATCTCTGTTCCTGTTTTCAATTAAATAATATTCGGAGGAGTTAAGCGGAACTTTCAATATCACAGTATCAAGAACTGAAGCAGCAAATTTTGTAACTAAAGTAATATCATAATCACCGGGTGGCAGAGTGACCGGTTCAGCCCAACCAAGGTAAATCTTTTCCCAGGCAGATGGTTCCGGTGGATACGTTCCGTTGTATGCAAAAATAGATTGTCCATCCATCAACCCGAACCTGCCGATGGCACTTAAACCTGTGTCGGTATTAAACAGATCAGGTAGTCCAAGATGACTTGCAACACTAGCAACAAGCAATCCGTTTATGCTGATTTCAAATAAAAAAGTCCCTGAGAAAGTGCTTAATTCCCTGCTCTCGGTTTCAGGCATTATCATAGTGTTTGTTTTACCAAACCTGTTAACGGGTAATCCTGTCAGATCATTATTAAGAATTTCTTTTAATGCTCTATCACTTAAGTAAACAGAAGGTAAATCGCGCTCATTTCCAAGACTTCCGGGTAAGGATATGTCCCTGCCAACACCAGCGTGAAATATCAGGAAAACATCGTACTCTGAATAAACTAATGTTGGATTTGATTGTGAAACGAGAGTCCATACTTCTTTTGAAAAATTTCCCAAGGGTAAAAAATCCTCTGATCTTGGAGGAGGAGAATAATTTCTCATAGTTTGAGAAACAGTTATAATGCTGTCAAGAACCGTGTATTCAATTGTTACTTTACTGCCGGAAACTTTACCAAAATAATTTCTCACAAACTGCAGGTGATCCTCAAAATAGTTTTTATCATGAGGCAGAGGGTCAATAATTGTGTTACCGTAATCTTGCGTGTAAATAGAACCGAATTTTCCATCACCAAAAGTTGAAGCATCCTGATCGGCCTGGAATTCAACCATAACAGCTAAAATTTTTACTGTATCACTTTGCTGAATATAACTGCGGTCAACCGGATAAGGATTAATGTTCCCTAAAAAAGTTTGGGCAGATAACCTGCCCAAAACAAATAAAGACAAAAAGAGAAATAAGAGAAATTTTTTCATATTTTAATTAAATACCGCGGGGTAATCCTCTGATAGATTCAGGAATTCCGCCCCATCCTATAGAAACGGTAAATCTTAAAGTGTCATTAAGAGGATGATTTTCACCATCTTTGAACATCGAAGTAGTTAGGTAACTAAAGTCAAACCCGTACATATCATAGCGGATACCGGCGCCGAAAGTAACAAACTTTCTATTGCCTTTATCAGGATCTTCATAGAAAAATCCTGTTCTAAGTGCAAAAAGAAAATCACCGGGTGTGCCATACCAGTATTCCAGACCCATTGAGGTATTAATATCTCTTAATTCCTCACTAAATGATTCATCAGCCCAGGCTGCAAAGATGGCTTCGTAGAATTGTTTTGACGTAGCACCATCGCGGCTAACAAGCAGTTTAGCAAAATCGAGAGTGTATATTAAATTATTAAACTCGCTATCTATAACCTTGTAAGCAAATCCTAATCTAAAGTTTGTTGGAATTGGATCTGCCTGATCCTGATCAATATATGTTATTTTAGGACCAAGATTGCTCAGGTTGACTCCAATGCTTAGCTTTCCACCAATATCTTCATCAGTAAAAGGAATAATTAACCTTTCAGGTCTCCACATTGCGGCAATATCAAAACTTACAGTAGTTGCAACTCCCGAACCCTGTTCTTCGCCGGCGGGTTTATCTGCTAAACGACTATGAATAACTCTGAAATTAAAACCAATACCCCAATCAGTACTGAGTTTTGTAGCATAACCCAAAGTTAATGCGGCATCGAAAGAACGGAAAACTCCAATTGGATCAGGTCCAAGCTCGGAGGTTCTAACAAACTCGCCATAATTCATATACGTAAAACTTGCAAGAATGCTTCCATCAATCTCTTCCATATAATGTCTGAAAGTCAGATAATCATAGAAAAGATCTAGATTAAACTGAGGCAGCCAATTACTGTGTGTAATATTAATTTCAGTACCTGTTAAAAACGCTACACCAGCAGGGTTCCAGAAAATAGCCGCAGAATTATCTGCAAGCCCGGTGCCTGATTCACCAATACCTCCGGCACGTGAGTCCGGTGCAAGCAAAAGAAATGGAACTGCTGCTTCACCTTGTCCGAACGTGGTGCTTCCAAATCCGCCAAGCATTACACATAGCATCAAAAGCGTTAGAACATTCTTCATTTTATTTATCCTCCGATAATTTTTGTCGGTTTATTAATTTGAACAAATTGAATTAAAAATATAAATAAATATTTGATATTATATCAAAACATTTTTTTCTTATCTGATTACAGCAAGTTTACCGGTTACACTTGTACTTCTTTCACCGTCAACTGTTTTTACAATCACTTTGTATAAATATGTGCCGTTTGCTACCATACCGCCATCGTGGTCTCTGCCGTCCCAATCAACTGTCACAAACTTTTCGTTAATATTAAATTTCTCTATTTCTTTTATCATTCTTCCGGCAATGGTATATATTTTTATTTTAACATCAATAGAATTTGTAAGATTTTGGTTGAATGTAAACGTTGTTGATGATGTAAACGGATTGGGATAATTATATACATCACGCACAATAACTTCATTATCATTAACTACTGAAAAATAAGCAACTCCTGTGGAAGGGTTATTAAAAACGTCCCATGCTTTAATCATCAATGAATATTCACCAAATTCAAGATTGCTGAAGTTATAGTTTATCTGTCCTGATCTGCCGCCAGCATCCAGATCGCCAACAAAAAAGTTAGTAAAATCAATCGGATTGTTTTCCTGCTTATTAAGGATACCTTCCAATTTATGACCAATTCCAGTGCCAGTCGTGTTCAGGCCGGTTTCGTCTTCTAGCTTTACAATTAACTTAGGATTTGGACCCACCAAGTAAGATGTTCCGTAAGCAATGTCATCAAAGTAAATTTCTATTTCTGGTCCCTTACCGTCGTTTACGGTAGTGTCTGTTCCTCCAACTATTATGTTAGTTGAAAATCCAATTCCATCAGAGGTCTGATCGAAAAAGTAGAAAACTATTTTACCTTTATTGTTTTCATAGGATATATCTTTAGGAACTACAAAATCTGCGGAGAACTTTCCATTAACTACAGAAACTCTTCCTTTGAAGATAATCCCTCCCTGCTGTTTTAGGTTAATGCTGGTGGGATTAGCTGAACCAGGTATTATTAAATTAAAATTTCTTTCGGAATCAAAAACAGTTAATAAACCTTCGCCAGAAAAAGTCTCCCAAACAGTATTGTCTGGTTTCAAAACTGCACCATCAATCTTTGTTTTACTTAGAGCTTTTATTTGAATGTCCGAAATAAGGGGCATTCCATTAACCGAATCAATATCAGCGGAATACTGCGGAATATTTAACCTAAGAGTCGGATCTCCAGTTAAACTGTATTTTTGATCATTCACTCCGAAACGGGCAACTTTTGTTTTAAAAACCGCATCACCAATACGTATTGGTAAATTAAGCGTATCTCGGGAAGAAAGAAAGATATACTTAAAAAGTGAATCATTTAAAAGGTTGTTTTCAAAAGAAAAAACGAGCCTTGACGATGTGAATCCACCAATTGAGCCTGAGTTAGGAAGAAACAACATTGCTTCGTTAGCACTTTGATAATTTGGGATATCGAAATATCCGAAATCACAGGTAGCTGCACAGAGGAAAAAATAATTATCATTTCGCATCAATGGAAGGGCTACACTTTTTTCAAAAACATATTCGTGAGCCCAAAGTTCCGGACTACCATGCCCAATGTAATTCATCAGCAATGTACCATTATTTACTGCATCTAATATTGCCTGGTTTACAGCAGGTTTCCTCCTTCCCTGACCAGTTATTACATCGGGGTAAGATGCAAGGTAAATTTTATTCTTATCAAAATGACCTGGCAATCTTTGTTCGGCTAATTTTTCAGATGGTTCAGTATGCATTGCTCCTTCATATCTGCCCGCTGTTCCTATACCATCATCAGCCACAAATGTAATTAGATTTCGCCAATTACCTTTATCCGTTGAAGTTTCGTACTCAATGATCTTTGTAACAATATTATTAGCTTCTGTTATGTTCGATACAGGAATTCTTCCCAGAGCAAGGTCTACTTTAGAGTCATTACCATCTAGTAGAACAAAATAATCATCTGTTAGATAGTAGTTTAATAATGCTAATGATTGAACTGTCTGCCAGGTCGGAATAAAATTATCACCATAACCTTCAACATCTCTATAGTCGTAAGTACCTTTGCCAAAAAGAAGAACGTACTCCGGTCTTATCTGCCAGTTATCATAGGTGTATTTTAAGTAATCCCTGATTGCTGAAACATCCAGTATTCCACAGGAAAATTCATTAAAAATCTGATCCACATCGACCACTAAGGTTGAAAGCGGCGTAATAGTTTGTGATTCACGGTAGTTCTTTAACCTGTTGGCAGCTTCAGTAAAATTCTTATGGGTTATAATAATAAATTTTGCACCGGTTAACTCACCACGAAGATTAGAGTTACTGACTTCGGCGGGATTTACAGGTGTTTTAAAGTTATCACTGCCAACTGCTATATATTTTTTTCGTTGGTTCGATGCTTCATTAAATCTAAATCGGCATTCTCCGCCAGAGTGAAAGACATAATTGGTTACAAGTTTTACATCAGCAAAGTCTGTTACATCGTAAACTTTTATGTTGGAAGATGTAAATCCCTGCAGATGATATTCTACAACACCGGAATTCGGATCAGAAAAAAACATTAAATAATCCGAATCAGCTAGCAGATTTTTTCTATACTCAATTTCAAAATAATCAAGGTATCCTACCGCTGACACTGATGATGGATTAACTTTAAATGTTAAAGCACTTCTGTTATTAGGTAAAGAACCGTTGAAGGTTGTAGAAAAAGTATAATCTCTTCCGGCAGTATACTGGGTTGTACCAAAGCCTGCTAGGTTCTGAGCATACAATTGATTTCCATTATCACTAAGAATCAATTCCATACCGGTTGAGGTACCTACAGCAAATCTAATATTGTATTTGACAGGTTCAGAATTATCTCTGTTAGTAAGATTATTTATGTAAGTTCTTGAACTTACCGCTGATGAAAAATCG
>DATHSU010000088.1:0-8171 GCA_035463895.1 Ignavibacteriaceae bacterium
AACCAACCTTCCTGCAATATTTTACCATTCATATAAAACCAGTTCCAAAGGCTATCGGGTTTATCATCATAAAAAATGCCTACAGACTCAAGTTCTCCATTCGGGTAGTAATATTTCCATTCGCCATGATTTTTATTGTCCTTTAGGTATCCAAAAGTTTCAACATACCCGTTTTCATTGTATAAAATAAAAATTCCATTTCTTTTTCCGTCGACAACATCATACTCAATACTTTTACCCATCACTTTACCTTTATAATGACCAGTAAATGGTTCTATTGTAAGACTATCACTATAAAGCAACCCATCCCTTAGCACCAGGTTCCATCCCTTATCGCTTTTTTTATTTTCTAATTCGCAGGAAATAGCTGTTACAGCAATAAATAATAAACTAAGTAAAGTTTTTAATTTAATCATTTGAATAAAATAATTTAGAATATTAAGGATTGAGTTCTTTATATGCCTGAATTAGTCTGTGTTTAGTGTCAAGCAGATCCTGAGAAATAACTTTTACTTCACCAAGAACAGGCATAAAGTTAGTATCGCCATTCCATCGGGGAACAACATGAAAGTGGATATGATCTTCAATACCAGCACCGCTTACACGGCCAATATTTGCTCCAACATTAAATCCATGCGGATTAGATGTTTTTACCAATGCTGCCTGAGCAATCTGCAGTTTCTTCATTACTTCAACCATTTCCTGCTCGGTCAATTCAGAGAATGCACATAAGTGTCGCTTAGGAACAATCATTAAATGACCAGTATTATACGGATAAAGATTTAGTACTGTAAAAGTATGCTCAGCATAATCTATTAGAAGATTTTCATCCCTTGAAGGATCGCTGTTAAGCATTTTACAAAAAATACACTCAGTTGGATTTGTACCATCATTGAATGCATCGATATACTTGGAGCGCCAAGGTGACCAGAGTTTTTCCATAATATTAAAAAGGCTGCCTCTTCATGAAGCAGCCATCAAAATGATTATTAATCTTCTTCTCTTGATTTAAGGTATTCATCAATAACTTTTTGTTCAACTTCTTTAGGAACTTCTTCATAGTACGAGAATTTAGCTTTGTGAGAACCTCTTCCCTGTGTTAAGCTTCTTAGCTGAGAAGAATACTTATGAAGCTCTGCTAAAGGTACGTTTGCCTTAATAATCTGGTATAAACCATCGGAATCCATTCCAAGAATTTTACCACGCCTGCTGGAAATATCACCCATAACATCACCCATATATTCATCAGGAACTATAACTTCAATTTCATAAATTGGTTCAAGTAAACAAGGTTTGCATTCATTAAATGCCTTTCTGAAGCATTGGGATGCGGCGATCTTAAAAGACATTTCATCAGAATCAACATCATGGTAAGATC
Organism: Ignavibacteriaceae bacterium; assembly: GCA_035463895.1. GTDB lineage: Bacteria > Bacteroidota > Ignavibacteria > Ignavibacteriales > Ignavibacteriaceae > JAGXRK01. The sequence continues at coordinate 1,379 of DATHSU010000088.1, forward strand.
CAAAGTGAAGCGTTACTTTAACATCAACAACTTTATTTCCGGAAATTACGCCTTTAGACATAGTCTCAATTATTCCTTTTTCAACTGCAGGAATAAACCTTCCGGGAACAACTCCTCCCACAATAGCATTAACAAATTCAAATCCTGTTCCTCTCGCCAGTGGTTCCATCTTAAAGTGGACATGTCCGTACTGCCCCCTTCCTCCAGATTGTTTCTTATGCTTGAAATCAACATCGTCAACTCTGCCTTTAATTGTTTCTCTGAAAGGGATTTTTGGTTCTATGAGATCTACATCGACCTTATATCTTTCTTTAAGTCTTTTTACAGCTAATGCTAACTGTAATTCCCCCTGTCCAGAAACTACAGTTTGAGAAATTTCGGGATCAAATTGAACACTAAATGATGGATCTTCTTCATGTAATGTATGCAGACCAGTTGCAATTTTGTCTTCGTCACCTTTTGCCTTTGGCAATATTGCAGCCCTGATTACAGGTTCAGGAAATTTGATCTGAGAAATAACAACACCAAAGTTTTTTGATGCAAGTGTATTATTAGTATGTGTATCTTTCAATTTAACCACTGCTCCAAGATCACCAGCACACAATGAAGCAACTTCTTTTCGATTATGCCCATTCAAAATTGATAGCTGGCTTAATCTTTCTGACTTATTATTATTCTCGTTAATAAGATCAAGTCCCGGTGAAACTTTACCGGAATAAACTTTAAACAGGGATAGTTCACCAACGTGTTGTTCTGAAATGGTCTTAAAGATGAACATAACTGGTTCCGCATCAGGATCTGGCTTAACACTGACTTTATCATTTTTTTCGGTTAATTCAGCTTCCTCTCCACCTCTGTCCAATGGCGAAGGAAAGTATGAGGAAACAAAATCTAAAAAGTTATTCATCCCGACACCTTTAGATGCAGATAATGCAAAAACCGGTGTAAAATTTCTATTGAGCATGCCAAGGGTTAATCCTTTTTCCAGATCTGTTTCTGATAGGTTTCCTTCCTCAAAGTATTTATTCATTAGCTCTTCATTTGTCTCTGCAACTTTTTCAATCAATTCCAATCTATAAGTGTCCGCCTGGTCTTTAACATCGGCCGGGATATCAATTTCTTTAACAGTTTTACTGCCTGCATCTCCGTACTGAAAAGCCTTCATCTTAGTAACATCAACTACTGTATCAAAGTTAATTCCTTGTTTAACAGGAAATGTCACCACAGTTGCACCGGATGTTAATCTATCTTTAGCTTTCTGAATTGTTGCTTCAAAATCAGAATGCTCATTATCAACTTTATTAATAATAATAGCAGAAGGCAAAGCAAACTCATCAACAAAACGGCCGGCCATTTCGGAACCAACTTCAACTCCTTCAGCAGCTTTTAAAAGCATAACAGCGGTATCTGCAACTTTCATTGCTGATTTAACATCACCTATAAAATCAGAATAACCTGGTGTATCTATAATATTTATTTTTTTATTTTTCCATTCAAGATGAAGAAGTGATGAGGATATGGAGATTTGTTTTTCTATTTCATTTGGCGAATAATCTGAAACAGTGTTTCCTTCAGATATCGTTCCAATTCTATTTGTTTCTCCGGCTGTAAATAATAGAATTTCTGAAAGTGAAGTTTTTCCACTTCCACCGTGACCTATAAACGTAATATTGCGAATTGATTCTGGACCAAATTCTTTCAATTGATTTCCTCCTGTCTTCCGGGTGAGATTTTAATTATTTGTTTTTGTATCTACTCCAAAACGCATCAAAGCCTTTTCCAATAGCATTTAAACTGCTTACAAAAGGCATAACCACATTTTCCATTCCGTCTCTAACTTTATGTTCTATTTCAAGGTACTTGTCAAATCTTTCACGTGCGTCATTAATAATAGACTTTGATACATTAAGCTGGGATTTAGTTTGTTCAGTTAAATTATTTATATTATCTGTTAGTTGTTGAGTTGAATTAATTAGCGGTTTTAATGAGGAAGTAAGTTCATTTATATCTTTTTGAAGCATTGAAACGGACTGAATTATTTTTTTCAGTCCGAATATCAATGCAATACAAACTGCTGATGCTGCAATAAGTAGAATTATTATGAATATATCTGTAATGATGGAATTCATAATATTCAGGATTTTTTAGCTTCCTTATATGCGTCGAGACCAGCTTTCACCGACTCTTTTATTCTGCTTGTCTCCGACTCAACTTTTTCTTTACCGTGCTGGTAAGCATCTGTTGTTTTAGATTTAGCATCATGAAAAATCTTTTCAGCATCTTTCATTATTTCATCAGACTTTGATTTGGCATCAGTAATAATCTTCTCAGATTTTTTTCTGCCTTCATTAATCAAGTCTTTTGCCTTGTCTTTTGCTTCAGCAAGATATTTTTCCGCTTCATCAAGATAATCATCGGCTTTGTGTTTTATATCGGCTCTAAATTCTTTACCGCTTTTTGGTGCATAAAGAAGAGCTAATATTGCACCTAACGCTCCGCCGGCTAAAAATCCCAGCAATAAACCTTTAGACAAGTTGTTATTATCGTGTGCCATATGAGTCTCCTTTCTATTGAATTTTGCATTTAAAAATAGTTAATAATCAACTAAATTTCAAGAAAATCACACCGTAAAGGTTTAAATGAAGGTTATTTTTAAGCAGATAAATCAGCTTAAAACGTTACTTTGCGACAATAAAAATAAAGAATTTATCTCAAATCCAATATTAATTTACTGCAAATATTTTTTTTATCAGATCCTTAACTTATTGTATAACAATAAGTTAAAAGCTTTTTAATGTAAATTTTTATTAATTATTTACCGGAACTATTATTCAATTCGAACTCTATTTTTCCAAATTTTTTCTGATAAATAATTACGCTTACTACACCTATAAAAACAGCAAACCATAATGTTACAACACGCACTATAAAAGTTGAAGCAAAAGCAATTTCTTTTAGATATCCCTGTGATATAACCAGATACGACAAAGAGCCCTCTGTTACACCTAAACCGCCGGGAAGCATTGAAACAGCACCTACTATAGTTGCGAATGCATAGGCAAATGAGGCCCACACAATGCTGACTTCAACGTTAAAACTATTTAAAATGATATAATAACCGATACATTCAAACCCCCAGGATATTACACTTAATACTGTCATTTTTACAAGGGGAATAAAAGCTAAAAGTCTGAATGAAGATTCATAAGCAATTTCAATGCTTGAAGTATGTTTTCCGACATATTTATTTCGTGCAAATAGTTTTATTATAAAAGAAGCAATAAATCTATTAGAAATAATTATAACACCCACAATTAAAACTATACCGATGATAATTGTTATCTCTCTTCCATAATTAAAGATATACGCTCCGATAAGGGAAATTATGACCAGTGATAAAAAATCAGTTATCCTCTCGGCAAACACTATAGGTGCGGTTTTACTTATGGGTTCATTAATAATTTGTTTTACTAGATATGACTTAAACAATTCCCCGAATTTACCCGGAGTGATTGACATTATTAATCCGGCACAGAATATGGAAAAAGAATCCATCCGGTTAAGTTTTATATTAATTAGATCCAGGTAATAATTCCATTTGATGAATCGGGATAAATAATTTAACATCGATAAGAAAAGCAGCAACGGTAAAAGTAACCAGTTAAATTGCTTGAATGATTCCATTACCAGATTAAAGTCTGCGTATATAGAAAAAGCAAGATATATAATACCTGCAAAAGCAATAGAAATCAGTATTCTCTGCCGTATTTTTCTTGTCAATTATAAAATCCTGAGGATAGAGTGATATAACTTTGCTAATGGAAGTCCAACTACATTATAATAGCAACCATTAATTTTTTCAATGAAAACAGCGCCAAAATCATCCTGGATACCATATGCCCCGGCTTTATCCATTGGACTTCCGCTTTTAATGTATTCCCAAATTTCATTGTCTGAAAGTATCCTGAATTTCACCATAGTTTTTTCATATTCAGTGATATTCTTATTATTTAACCAGTTGTATACGCAATAACCTGTGTAAACAGAATGAGTTCTGCCACTTAGTTTTTTTAGAATGCGGTAGGCATCCTTTTGATTTTTTGGTTTGCCGATTATCATATTGTCTAATACTACAATAGTATCCGCTGTAACAATAATACCATCTTTTATAATAGATAACGATTTCTCCATTTTTTCTTTAGAAATACGTTTAACTGTTAAGTGAGGTTTCTCATTTATTTTTACCTTCTCTGCGGTATCTACAGCAAAAGAATTAAATTTCAAATTCAGCTGCTTTAATAGTTTTCTTCTTCTAGGAGATTTGGATGCGAGCGTAATTTTGATATTACTTTTGATCATCTTATTCGTTTTACTTCTGTCCCGGAAAAATAATGATTCAATATGTAATTATAATCTTTGCCATCTCTTGATAAGCCAATAGCCCCCCACTGGCACATACCAACACCATGACCATTTCCTCTGCCATTTATAACTACTGTTTGGTTAGTGCTGAGATAAATATTAAAAAAATTACTTCTAAGAATTGATCTGTCATCTGCGGTTCTTATAACAGACCTTATTTTATTTCCGTATAATTTAATTTTCTTTTCTACACTTCCATTGATTAAAACAAATTCCAGTTCATTTATTCTTCCGCTTTCAAAGCGAGAATTAACTTTTATATCTTTTATTGAAAAATTTTTACCTGAGATATAACCTTTTTTGTTAAATCTGTCAATTATCCGGTACTCAGGAATATTCTCAATCCAGCTGTATCTTGGAGATATCATGCAATTTGAAGATGAACCATCTTTAACACTCCGTAAATATGGAACATCTGCTTTTACAAAAACATTCACAGCATCTTCAGTATATCCCCCACAAGTAGAATGATAAAAAATAATAGCCGGCTTATCTTCATAAGTCAAAATCATATTTTTTGTTTCATCAACTACTCTATTAGAGTATTCTGTTTCTGCATCAACTCCGCCATAAACCTGGTCACGTGTATCGGGAAGAATATCGTAATAACTTTTATCTTCAAATATTTTTGTAAATGCATAGGTCCTTGCACAGATAGCAAATGCTTTTAGTGCCTCATAATGCTCCAGATCTTTGCCTAGAGGCATCTCACGTGTCATAACACCTTTAACATAATCTTCAAGTGATATCTGATTAATTAAATTTATTTTTCCAGCAACAACAATCAGGTTAAGATTACCCCTATATTTTTTTCCATCAATATTTATAATATTTTTTTCATCAGCAGGAAAAAATATAAAATGATTTGAACGGTAAGATTTATTCTGAATGGTTAGTTCCATTTCCTTGGCATCGACTTTTAATGAAATTTGGTTATTCTTACCAATCGATGCAATTTTAACATTAGATGAAAAGAGATTAATAGAACTATTTATTTGAATGGTTTTTTCATAAGAATACTCATTTAATAAAACTCTTATAGTTTCAATTTCTGAATCTAATATTCTTCCTGATGATTTTTCATAATCTATCTTAGCAACATCTTTACCACTACCAATTCCTGTACTTTTATCTTTGATAGTAAATCTTTTTGAAGAGGAACAACCCGTTAATGATATCATTACTCCGATAAAAATAAAATAGATAAAAAAACAACAGATTATCTTTATGGTAGCATGGGAATTTTCTGAATTAAAGGATATTGAGAAAGGGTTCAAAGAAAATAACAAGTTTTTTATCTGAACATTGCCTTGATACTGCCCCAGGTGCGTTTAACTCCTGAAACACTATGTGAAACTGTTACCTCGTGAGAGTAAGATACCTGATTGCTATTGTCAACAATTTTTAATCTGTAATTGAAAAGTAAATCAGTAGACTTATAGGCATTTTTATCCGTAAACGAATAAAATGAATTGTTTCCAGTTGGATTAATAATACCAATTTCGGCAAAATTAGTTTGGGGACTTTTTCTTTCGATTACAAATTTTTGGAGATTAGTTTCTTCGCCGGTTTTCCATTCTAGTCTAACGTCTTCTCCATCACTTCTGGCATGGAAATAGTCAATGTATGCACCGGCATAAACAACGGTGATAAATAGTAGAAAAACTAAAAAATATTTTGATTTTTTGATTTTCACAGTCAAAATATATTCTGATGTTTCCTTAAAGTCAAGCAACAAATGAATTTAATTGTTGAAATCTAAAGCAAAACCTTCAATCGGAGCCAATTTTAATCTGCTTAAACCACTCCTTAGTATTAAATTTCATCAAAATAGTAGCAGAATAAATAATAATATAAATCGGCAAAGCTAACCAGGCACCCACTAAACCAAATTGCAAAGTGACACCTAATAAATAAGCAAGCGGGACAAAAATAAGTAAATTAGCAATTACCTCTGCCTGCATAACAAATACCGTTCTACCGGCAGCCTGTAAACCGTTTGCAAGAACAACTCCGACAGCATAAAAAATCTGAGCGAAGCCTGCAACTCTTAACGCTGGTTTTGCAGTTTCTATTATCCCCTGATCGGTAGTGATAATTAGTAAAACTATCTGTGGTATACTTAGAAATATGATTCCAAGAAAAACTGTATATAAGGTTGCTATTTTTGCAGTTTCGAAAGCGTAAATCTTTGCAAGGTTGTACTTTTTTGCACCGAGGTTATTCCCTACTAGAGTTTGAATCGCAACTCCAAATCCGAAGCAGGGCAGTAATGAAATAAACAGTGTGCTAATTACAGCTTGAGTGGCAGCCTGTTCTTTTATTCCGATAATACCTGTTATAGCAACAAAACTTAGAAAGCCGATAAGTA
>DATHSU010000089.1:0-2634 GCA_035463895.1 Ignavibacteriaceae bacterium
CCTCTGAATTGTTATAGTTAATATAATTCATTTTCAATTAAAAATGTAAAATTTCTTTAAATATATAGTAAAATTTACGGGTTCATCGGAAAATATAACCGTCATTCAATTATAAATTATAAATTTACAATTATAAAGTAATGCTATGCGTTACTTGCTGCTTCAGTTACGCCTTTGAACCAGCTTAATAATAATTTGTTCTATAAAATTAATTTGCAGCTAACCTTCCGATGTATTAGCAACAACCTCTTCAATAGAAGTTAACCCCATTTTAACTTTTTCTAAACCGGAATCTCTTAAAGAAAGAGTACCATCTTTACGAGCCTGAACTCTTATTGACTCCTCATCAACTTCATCACCGGATTTGACAATTATTTCGCGTATCTCTTTTGAAAAATAGAGGGCTTCGTGTATTGCCATCCGTCCTTTATAACCGGTATTGTTACACTCAGTACATCCAGCCGCCTCATATATTGTATAATTTCTCCATTCGGCTATATCAAGTCTTATTGCCTTCATGTAAATTTCATCGTAATTGACTACTTTCTTTTTACATTTAGTGCACAATCTTCTGACCAATCTTTGTGCCACAATTACATTTATAGCATATGCAATAAGAAAAGGCTCTATTCCCATTTTATATAATCTTGCTACTGCACTGGGTGCATCGTTAGTGTGAAGTGTTGAGAATGTTAAGTGACCCGTGTTAGCAAGTTTGACTGCTGTTTCGGCAGTTTCTTTATCACGCATCTCACCAACAAGAACGATATCGGGATCGTGACGAAGTATTGATCTTATTGCCTGCTCAAAATTCATTTTATAACCAATCTTAAGCTGACGCGCACCTTCAATAACATACTCTACGGGATCTTCAACAGTAAGCACATTGTATTCCGGAGTAATAACCTGGTACAATGCTGCAACCAGGGTTGTACTTTTACCGCTACCCGTAGGACCGGTCATTATCACCATTCCCTGAGGTTCATTAATGGCTTTAACAAAAGAATCCTTTGCATAACCAACAAGACCAAGCTTATCAAGATCTTTAACAACTTTTCTATCATCAAGAATTCTTATTACGGCAGATTCAAATTTATGGCGAAGTTCTGTTCCTACCATTGGAAGAATTGAAACTCTGTAACGGATAGTAAAACCGTCTATCTCCCTTTGTATAAATCCGTCCTGTGCCATTTCACGTTCGAACCTGTCCATGCCTTTAGAGCGGTCTTTAACAACTGCAAGCACAGCTTCCGGTAATGTGTTTTCCTGAACATGCCATGGCTGCAGGTTACCGTCAATCCTGAAAAGCACTTCTGTTCGTGTGCTGGATTTTGGAACAAAGTGAATATCGCTTGCGCCTTTTCTGACACCTTCAATTAAAGCGCCTTCAACAAGATTTATAAGAGCACTGCGATTTATTTCAGCATCAAGCTGCTGTTCATCGAGATATTCATCTTCGTCGATGTGCATTTCTGCATCATCTTCAGCCATTGCTTTCAGAAAAACATTTTCAGGGGGGAAGATTATCTCGATGATCTTGTCATAATCTTTTTTCCTGATAAAAACGACTTCATATTTCTTTGCATTAAGTCCAAATGCAACTTTAGGAATGTTCCGCTCGGTAGGATCAGTTGCGGCTATTATAAGTTTATCTTTTATCCGTTCATCATACATAAATGGTATGATGCTGTTTTCAAGCATTATCTCTTTCAGACTTTCCCCTGCTCCGTTTACCATATTCTTAATAGCTTCAAGACGGTTATCAGGTATCTCTTCAGGTCGGATATCCAGTTCACGGAAAGCATACAAAATTGCAACTTCACGGAATATTACATCGTGATCATACTTAAAATCCTGTACAAGAACCTGTGCAAGATTTCTTTTTCCTTTGCCGTTATCATGGTTCTTCGCCTGTAAAGCTTTTTCAAGTGTCTTTCCATCAATTATACCCTTCTTAAAAAGGAGATAACCGATTTTGTCAGCCATTTCAAGATTCATATCCATCATATCGCTAGATTATTTGTTTTTATTTTTAATCAGTTTGTAAATTCAATTTGTTATTGAGAATCGTTTATTAAAGATTGAATGATTTGCTGACCTGCCAAACGGTTTGCATAACGAGTGTATCTCGGCAGGTTGGATGATTGAATTGAATATTGAGTGTTGTAATGATTAATCATCCATTGTCCTCAATTAAGATCCTCGATTAAAAATTTTTCTGTTTAACAGAAATAAACATACAAAAAAGTTTTAATAATAGCTTTTGTGATTTTTTTATTAACTGTTTAGAATATCATTTTTATTTCGTTCCTACGGAACTCTGGTTTTTAGGGTTACCGATTTTTTACCAATGTTATGTCCATAAAGGTGGATGACACATAACCAATGTTGTAATTTTGAATCCCGACTTTAGTCGGGTGAGAATTCTTTGAGACAAACTTTAGATTTCTCTCCCGGCTTACGCTGGGATCGAAATGACAGGGCTTGTTTGTCATTTCGAGGAATTAACGACGAGAAATCTGATTAATGCACTTTTGGATTTCTCTCTTCGTTCGAAATGACAGGAGTACAATTGTCATCTAGACGATTGAAATGAGGAAAGATCTAAGAGATATCTCAGTCGCTTCACTTCTT
>DATHSU010000090.1:0-4745 GCA_035463895.1 Ignavibacteriaceae bacterium
AATGCCTGGGGTGGTTTTTACAGAGGAGGAACCTATCTGTTAATCGGACCTAGAAAATCCGGTCGCACTTTACTCAGCTTACAATTTGCAATGGAATGTGCCAAACAGAAAGAAGTCTGTCTGTATTTTACAAATATGCGCCCAAAAGATCTTATGATTCAGGCGGCATCAATTGATTTTGATTTGCAATACTATATGAATCAAAATCTTATAATTGTTGTAAAAGTTGCACCACCGGCAGAGTTAGCAGAATTTAAAAATCCCGACGAACTTCTTATAGAATATCTTAAGGATATTGTAACTGTTGTTGAGCAGTATCAGCCCTCAAAGATTGTGTTTGATGAGATTACTCCGTTTATCGGGTTTGAAAATCTATCTCTTCTTCAGGAAGTTTTCTTAGAAACTACCGAAAAGATAGAAGACAATGGAATAACAAGTTTATTCGTCTTAGGCGAACCAGCTGCTCCCTCATCCAAAATGATTATTGATTCAGTTAATCTGGCTGCTACAGGTATTATTCATCTTAGGAAACAATCTGATATGTATGACAGAACAAAAGGCGGCACAATTACTATTTCCCCCAACATAGGTCATACAGAAGGAAAGTTTAAGGCAAATTATTTTATTGAAGCTTATAAGGGAGTGATAACAGATTTTCAGCCTATCAAGCGTAAAACGTTAACAGGTGAAAGAGTAATTACACTTGAAGAAGATAAATATAAATCTCTTTCAGAAATCGATATACCACCCGTAAACTACTCCTTATCTAATTTTTATAGTATTGATGATTTTAGTCTGATTATCAACAATCAAATTGCTTTATATAAAAGCACCGGACAGACATTCAGACTTCTATCTTTTAAGTATTCTAATGACATCGAAAGAACGGGACTTCTTACAATAAACCAGCTTCAAAATGCAGTTAGACTTGCAATAGATAAAAAAGATAAGATATGTATAGTTGGAAATAAGATTTTGGTTTTGGTCACTAAAGATGATCAGAAAAGCTTAACAAATTTAATTTCAAGAGTTAAATATAATCTTCCTGTGATTAACGAGGATCAGTTGTTTGATATTTTGAGCAGGGTTTTTATTCACACAATCAAAGTAAATGAAGAAACACGTAATGCAGATGATCTTCTAAATGAACTGATATCCGAGGATAAATCCAGAAGAAATTCATTCGTATAATAAAGGCAGGATGATGAAAGTAAATATTTTATTGCTTGGGTTCATCCTGTTTGCAGCATCACTTTATTCACAAACCAGAGACGATGAGTTAAGAAGCCAGGCTTCCCAGCTTATGAGTTTAAAAAGGTACGGTGAAGCTATTGATTTACTTAACAGGTTCATCGCTTCCAATCCGCAAAATGTTGAGGGATTTTTACTAAGAGGCACTTGCTATGAAAAAAGAGGAGATTTTGAATTTGCTGTTTACGACTACCGGACTGCAAAGAAAATCTCACCATCCAATGCCGAGGTTGACCGAAAATTAAAATTTGCTACTGAATCCTGGACTAAACTGCTTTTAAACAAAATTGAAGGGCACAAACGTGAGATTGCAATCCATCCAAGTCGTGCAATCAATTACTTAGCTGTTGGAATTGCATATAAAAATTTAGGTGAATGGAAAGAAGCAGAGATATGGTATGATGAATATCTTAAAAGAGAAGAAGCTTCTGCTGATGAAGTGTTAAGGTACTCGGAAATTCTGGCAAAAAATAACCAGTTAAAAAAGGGTGAAACCAAATTAAAAGATTATTCAATAAGGAATGCAGATGATCACAGGATATGGTCGCGCTATGGATATTTCCTTTACTGGCTTGGTAAATTCAAATTAGCTGTTAATGCTTTTGAAGAATCACTAAAACTAAGACCATTCTTCAAAGAGGCTCTTGACGGTTTAGATCTTGCAAAAGGTAGAGGATACATTTACACAATAAATGATACCACAGCCAGATATACTTATGGGCTGCCAACCAGTAGTGCTGAATATATCATTGATAAATTATACAGGAAAATAAAAAATAGTCCTGCTGATGATCAGTCAAGGTTTCAACTGATAGATGAACTGGTGAAAGTTCAAAGATTTGAAGAAGCCTATGAGCAACTAAAATATCTTCAAGAAACATATCCAAATTCGGATGACTTTAAGAATCTATACTCCAGAGTTTTAGAGTACAGAAATGCTTATTATAAAAATAAAATAGATGAATATCGCATTCTTCTTTCAAAAAATCCGGATAATACGGACGCCCTTATTCAATTAGGCCGTTATTATTCTTATCAGAAAGAATATGAGTTAGCAAAAGAAATGTACATACGTTACTTAAAATTAGAACAAGATGATTTTATTGCACGTTATTCTTTCGCTCAATTATTAACCTGGAAAAATGAACTTGATTCTGCAAAGAATGAAACAGATGTACTCTTAACTCATTATCCTGATAATAAGGGTTATCAAATGCTTGGTGCTAATATAAGGTTATGGATGGATAAAGACCTCGATGAAAGTTTACTACTTTACAATAAGGTCCTGACAAAAGAACCTGAAAATATAACAGCGCTGTTAGGGTTGGCGAATGTGTATTTAAAACTAAAAAATGTTGTAGATGCTGAAGCAATTTATTCCAGGTTGCAGAAGAATAAAAACGTGAATAAAAAAGAATTAAACGAATTATCTATAAATATAGAACTTGCGAAAGAAAGAATTCTGACTGAGAAGCTATACTCATATCTGGAGAAGGCACGAAAATATTCATTTAATAACCAGTGTTCCGAGGCAATTAATTATTTTGAAAAATATTTCGACGAAGGTGGAACCAATAAACAAATATACTTCGAACTTGCTAACGCATATCAGTGCGATGGTAATTATGAAAAGGCAATCTCTCTTTATAGTGATTTAGTCGCAGACGGATTTGATGATTATGAAACATTAAAGCTGCGGGCAAAAGTTATTTTTTGGAGTGGTGATTCTTTAAATGCATTAAGAGAATTCCGAAATCTTGTTGAAAATAATCCTAACGATGCTGAAACAAAACTTTTTCTTGCCGATACATACTTACAGTTAAAACAATATCGAAGTGCAAGAGAATTATATAGTGAACTGCTCGACGAATCACCAAATTCTCATATTTTGAAAACAAGAATGAAGTGGCTTGGAAGTGAGGGCATAACCGGTTTTTCCTTTAATACGTTTCCAACTTATGTTTTAGTATCACCGCAAGGAAATTATTTTTCTGATAATACCGGCTTCAATTATAAATTGGGTGGACTGGGAGTAGAAAGCGGTGTAACTAATTCCCTATCAATTGGTGTTTCAGGTTACCGCGGTTCCTTATCTTCAGGATTCAGTAATATAAATTTCAATAATCTTAAAGGTTCAGTCTTTATAAGAATGAAAGATAATATAAGTTTAATGGGCTCCTTTGGTCAGTCTTATTTTTCAAATGATTTAGAAGAAAATATAATTGAAGCTTCAATAAATTTAACAGATAAGAAAACTTATTCAGCTAATGTGTTTTACAATAATATGGATGCTGCTTTTGTATTATACTCACCATTTCTGGTTACTAACAGGTTAACTTCTGAATACATCGGCTTTAATGGAAATTATTCATTTAAAAGCGGATTATTTATTTCAGGAAAGTATGCTTTAATAAATGTATCTGATGCAAATCAAGGGAATCAATTTCAATTCAGAATTGGCAAAGACTTTCAGGACGATATAAAAGCTGGTTATGAGTATTATTACTATAATATTTTAGAAACAACAGAATTGTACTGGAGTCCCCAAAATTTTGAGTCTCATTCAGTTTGGGCGGATTTCACTTTTGTAAAGGATATTGAAACTAATTTAAATATTGGTGGTAAACTTGGCTTGATACCAGAGAATGACTTTTTACTCAGAGAGTTTTTTGCCGAGGTAAAGTATAAATTGGCCGCAAATTTTAATTTGCAGGCAAAATTTGTGACCGGTAGCAGTTCAAGGTCAGGTATTGGATATAATTCTACATCGTTTCAATTTAGTGCCTTCTGGACGCTATAATTTTTTTGTAATTAAATGAATCTTAATACCAAAATAAAAAGAACAATATTTACTATCGAGAACAGGGAAGATCAAAGTTTAGTTTCAAACCCTGAGCAAAAGTATTTGAGAAGAATTCTTGTAAGTGGAATTGTTTCATTATTATTAATTCTATTAATCGTCTATACTTTGCCGCATACCATACTTTCCTTCAATTCTCTTATTGAGTATGCTGTAATTGTTGCACTAGTAATATTTCTTTTTATTCTTCTGGTCCGTTACTTCGCAATACTGATATTTGCGTATCTTTATCTGAATGAATATACTTTCAAAAAAAATGGAAATTTTTCGCCATTTGTTTCAATTATTATTCCGGTTTTTAATGAAGAAAAGGTAATCAGACAATCAATTAAATCATTACTTCAGCAAGACTATCCTAATTATGAAATAATTATAGTAAATGATGGATCCTTTGATAACACACAACAGGTTGCGGAATCCCTGGTTGGAGTCCATAATGGAAAAAGCGGTAAAGTCAAGGTTTCTCTGATTAACCAGCCGAATAGTGGTAAAGCAAAAGCTCTCAATACAGGAATCCAATACTCCAAAGCCGATTTTGTTCTTTGTATGGATGGTGATTCACAACTGTCTCCAGATGCTTTAAAATCGGCTGCTCGTCATTTTTCGAATCCAAAGATTGGTGCAGTAGCTGGAA
>DATHSU010000091.1:0-8250 GCA_035463895.1 Ignavibacteriaceae bacterium
ATAGGTGATACTTAAGTATTATTTAATATGCCTTATGGAACTGACCAACGAGTAAATGTTGCTCCAAATTATTTTACTTATTTATCTTCTAATGAATCAGTGGCTACAGTTAATGATAATGGACAAATATCTATTATCGGAATGGGCTCTGCAACAGTAACTGCAAAATTTGGAGATGAGGCTGCAGCAGGTTCTATTACTGTAAATACAGGTGAATTACCGCCTCGTGCACCGGTTCCAACTGTTCCTGCAGAAAATGTTATATCGTTATTCAGTAATGCATATACAAATGTTCCGGTTGATACCTGGGCGACGGGATGGTTGTTCTCAACAGCCGTTTTACAAGAACTCCAAATTGATGGCGATGATGTAAAACTTTATACAAATCTAAACTTTAACGGTATTGAGTTTGCTTCACAAACTATTGATGCAACGCAGATGACGCATTTTCATATGGATATCTGGACTCCGGATCCAACAGCACCTCCGGCAGCATTTAAAGTATTGTTAGTTGATTTCGGAGCTGATGGTGTTTTTGGAGGCGGAGATGATGTTTCTCACGAACTCACTTTTACTGCCAACACTAATCCTGCACTGGCAACAAGGCAATGGGTTCAATTGGATATTCCTCTGTCAGCTTTTACAGGACTGACTAGCAGACAGAATTTAGCACAGTTAGTTATTTCAGGTGATCCCAATACTGTATTTGTAGATAATGTGTTTTTCTATCGTACAGGAGGAACAACCCCAACTGTTCCAACATCACCAGCTCCTACTCCAACATTTCCTGCGGCTGATGTAATCTCATTATTCAGCAATGCATATACAAATGTACCTGTAGATACCTGGTCAGCAGTTTGGGATCAGGCAGATGTAGCTGATATTCAAATCTCTGGGAATGATACTAAGCTATACACAAACTTGGTATTTGCCGGAATTGAATTTATCAGCCAGACGGTTGATGCAACAACTATGACACATTTTTATATGGATATATGGACACCTGACCCAACCACGCTTCCTTCGGTGTTCAGAATCAAGCTTGTTGATTTCGGAGCTGATGGTGCTTTTGGTGGAGGCGATGATGTAGAACACGAACTTACATTTAATGCTAACTCAACTCCAGCATTGCAAACAGGAAACTGGATCAGGCTCGATATTCCTTTAGCAAATTTTACAGGGTTAACAACAAAGGGTCATTTAGCTCAGTTGATTATATCAGGAGATCCAAATACCATTTATGTTGATAACATACTATTTCATAAATAAATGAATTTATAATTCGATTTAAATTCATAATGAACTATGCATAGAATAAACAGCACAGCGGAAAATAAAATAGATCAACAAAATCCTCTTTTGTTAAAGGATTCCGTTCTTAGATTAATTTGGCGTGAACATCAAATTTCCAGAGCTGAAATTTCACGCCAGTTAGATTTATCTCGTTCAACCGTTACGGAAATTATTAAAGAATTACTTCCCACGGGGTTAATTGCTGAAGTCGGAATCGGTAAATCAAGCGGCGGTAGAAAACCAATCTTACTTCAATTTCAGGATGATTCAAAAGTAATTCTTGGTATTGATATCGGTGCTACACACGTTTCGGTCGCTATGACTAATTTGCGTGGAAAGTTACTTCTATGGAAAGAAAAAGAATATCCGGTCAGAGAAGATCCCGAGGGTACGCATAAATTAATAGATGAACTTTGCAATGAATGCTTTTCGACATTGAAGCTTGGCTCTGAAATGCTTTTAAGTATTGGTGTATCTGTACCAAGTCCTGTTGACCCAATCCATCCTGAGTATTTATCTGAAACAATCATTCCTGCCTGGCATGGTAAAAGTGGATTAGAAAGATTGCGTGAAAAATATGGTGTGCCAGTCTATCTGGATAATGATGCAAATCTTGGTGCCTTAGCTGAACATTGGTGGGGTGCAGGCAAGAATGTAAATGATCTGATCTATATAAAAATATCAAACGGAATTGGTGCCGGTTATATCCTTGGTGGTAAATTGTATCGTGGTTCAAAGGGTATCGCCGGTGAAATGAGTCATATGCCTATTGATCCAAACGGGAGATTATGCGGCTGTGGATTAAGAGGCTGCCTGGCTACTGTCATTTCTGCCTGGGCTCTTAAAGAAAGAGTCGGAACACTTGCAAACCTTTACCCAGATAGTCATTTATTAATTGGAAGTCCTAATATTATCGATATTGAAAATGCTGCATTGGATGGAGATCCATTAGCTATACAGGCAGTTAATGAAGCGACAATCTATTTAACAAGTGCAATCACAAGCCTTGTTAATTTAATGAACCCGGATATGATCATAATTGGCGGCAGTTTATCACGGCTGAGAGAGTTAGTGCTTAATCCTATTCAGAAAAAAATTGATGAGTGTGCTCTCGTCAGCAGTGTTACTAAAACCAAATTGGTTACCGGTGCTCTTGGTTCTAAGGGAATTGCAATTGGTGCCGCAACCTTAGCAATCGAGCAAGCTTTTATCGACCCAAAAATATTAAGAGAGAATTCAGTTCCAGCTGTATTGAAATAAAGATTAAATTTTTTAATGAAAACAGAAGTGACAGGAGTAATTATGAAAGCCCATAACAAACACATTTTACTAGTGATGATTCTATTCGTCATATTTTTATTCGTTCCTTCATGCGATAATCCGCTTGACCCGGAAGTTCCAAACTGGCAGCTTGTATGGCAGGATGAATTTGATGGACCTGCCGGTCAGAGTCCTGATCCAGCACAGTGGACTTATGATATTGGAACAGGAGATAACGGTTGGGGTAATCAGGAGTTGCAATATTACACAGACAGACAGGAGAACATATCTTTGGATGGAGAAGGTAATTTAGTCATTACAGCCAAAAGAGAATCTTTCGGTGGTATGCCGTTTACATCAGCAAGAATTAAAACACAAGGATTATTTGAACAGACTTACGGCAGATTTGAAGCAAGGATTAAATTGCCCTGGGGTCCTGGTATCTGGCCTGCCTTCTGGCTCCTTGGTTCTGATGTTGAAACAGTTGGATGGCCTCAATCTGGTGAGATAGATATTATGGAATACCGCGGTCAACAACCCAATCTTATACATTCAACTATTCATGGACCAGGTTATTCTGGTGGTGGTGGCATTTCAAAAAGCTTTGGTCTTGAAAACAATAGATTTGATGTTGATTTCCATCTCTTTGCAGTTGAATGGGCTCAAAATTACATACGATTTTATGTGGATGATGTTCTCTATCAGGAAATTAGACCGGAAGATTTACCTGGTACATGGGTGTTTGACAAACCATTCTTTATAATAATTAATGTAGCTGTTGGTGGTAACTATGTCGGCTTCCCAACAAGCCAGACACCATTTCCGCAAACTATGCTGATTGATTATGTAAGAGTTTATAAAGAACAATAAGTTCTGGTAATCTGGTATTAATGATGCTTAACTACTTAAAAAATATAAATGTAAACCTGGATTTTCAACTTCATCTGGGAAATAGGAAAGTTAATGAGCACCAAAGAAATTCATAAAACCGCACCTAAAGATAAAATACCGAATGGTCAGAAGTTTGCTTACGGACTTGGTTCCATTGTAAATAATCTGCTTGGTGGTGCAATTGGTTATATGTCTATTGTTTTGAATGTTGGTCTTGGAATTAATCCCGCTCTTGTTGGTACACTTCAGGCTATCCCTCGATTGACTGACGCATTAACAGATCCTGTAATGGGATACATTTCAGATAATACCCGCTCAAGATATGGAAGACGCAGACCATACATTTTCATAGGTGCAATCTTTGTAGGGCTGGTATTTGCCTTAATGTGGCAGTTGCCTGAAGGCTACAGCGAGATGTTTTATTTTTGGTTCTTTCTTATCGGCTCAATCATCTTCTATTTATTCTATACAATGTTTGCAACACCATGGGTTGCACTGGGTTACGAGCTTACCTCTGATTATCATGAACGAACACGCTTGATGGGCGTTATGAATTTTATGGGACAGTTCGCATGGATTACTCTCCCGTGGTTCTATGCATTCATGGAAAATGACAGATTCTTCTCTGACTCCGTTCAAGGTGCACGAACACTTGCGATTATCATCGGCGTCTTTGTAGCAGTAGTAGGCATTATGCCTGCTATATTTACAAAAGAACGTTTTGTTGGTAAGGACAAAGAGATAAAAATTAAAAACAAGTTAGTGGAAGGCTTAAAAAAGAATATTGCCCTTTTCTTCAAAGGATTAGTTATAACACTTAAAAGAGTAGAGTTCTTAAAACTTTGTGCTGGTACATTTTTCCTTTTTAATGGAATTATGCTGGTTGGAGCATTCAGTTCTTACATTACTATATTTTATGTGTGCGGCGGCGATAAAAGTATGGGTGCATATTACATGGGTTTATTTGGAACAGTTACAACAATTTCAACGCTTGCGGCAATAGCTGGTGTTACCTGGATTTCATCGAGGATTGGCAAGAGAAAAACTTTTATAATCGCTACAGCCATAATGATGTTCGGCAGTTTACTCAAGTGGTTCTGCTACGATCCGATGGTTCCCTGGAAAGTAATTATTCCGGCACCTTTTATTGCGGTTGGAATGGGTGCATTGTTTACTCTGATGGGTTCGATGATTGCAGATGTATGCGATCTGGATGAGCTTGAAACCGGTGAAAGACGTGAAGGTATGTTCGGATCAATATACTGGTGGATGGTAAAGCTCGGAATGGCTATAGCATTCGGACTCTCAGGCTTTCTGCTTAACGGCACTGGTTTCGTTGTTGATTTTGGTGGTGCACAAACTTCCAGCACTTTTTTCTGGATGAGAGTTGTTGATGTTGGTATACCTGCAGTTGGTGCACTAATCGCAATTTACTCTGTTGCTTCCTTTAAAATCACAGAAGAAAGATCTTATGAAATAAGAAGTGAATTAGAAAAGCGCCGCAGTAAATTAATTACTGTTGAAAAAATTGCACCGAGCACTTGATATTACATTTAGGAAATAAGATGAAAAAAAGATTTTTTGTTAAGATAAGAATAGTAAAACAGATATCTGTTTTATTCTTAACTGCATTATTAGCAGTAATATCCGGCTGCGGTGACTCTGATAAGGATAGTGAAGGCACGAACGATAAAGAAACAATTGTCATCACAATGATAGCTAAGAGTTCAGCAAACCCGGTATTTATATCAGCAAAAACAGGTGCAATTAAAACAGCAGAAGCACTTACAGAAAAGTACAGCAAGCTCAAAGTGGTTATCGACTGGCAGAATCCTGAAAATGAAAGCGCTTCTGAACAAGCTGAAATTATTCGTAATGTGGTTAAAAACGGTACTAAAGCTATTATTGTTTCCTGCTCTGATGAAGATACACTAACACAGACAATCAATTACGCTGTTGATAATGGTGTAGAGGTTATGACTTTTGATAGTGACGCCCCCAATTCGAAACGTTTTGCTTTTTATGGTCCTGATGATTTAGAAATGGGTAAGAAGTTGATGAAAGAATTAGCTGGACTCATTGATGGAAAAGGTAAAATCGCAGTTCTGGGTGGTAACAGGATGGCAAACAATCTTCAGGAAAGAGTTAAAGGAATCATAGCAGCCGCTGTTGATTATCCTGATATTGAAATTGTCGGGACATATTATCATCCCGAAACAGAAGAAGATGCAGTTGCAATAATGACTGAGGTTATGAAATTAAATCCTGATCTCAAAGGCTGGGCGATGGTCGGAAGCTGGGCTTTCTTCGGAGAAAGATTAAAAAGCGTAATTGAGCCCGGTAAAATAAAAATCGTAGCTGTTGATGCACTTCCTATGCAACTCGAGTATATAGAGAAGAATTTCGTACAGGTATTATTAGGACAGCCGACTTTTACGTGGGGTGAGGTCTCTGTTCAAACAGTAATAGACAAAATTTATTTGAATAAGAAAGTAAAAGAAATAATAAGATTAAAAATGATACCGGTAACTATTAAAAATTTAGGTGGCTGGTCCCGACAATTAAGAGCCTGGGGTTATGAAAATATTCCGGAAAAATATTTAGTGATGTGACATCGTTTAATCGATTATGATTTTTAAAGATCAAAGTTTTGGAGAAAAAATGAAAGTATCTGAAATAACATATAAACATATTCTTTACACAACAGAATTTTCTGAAACCTGGCAGGAAGTCTTCAGTCATGCTTTGGGAATAGCAAAACAATATAAGGCTAAACTTACTTTTCTATATGTCCTTAATACGGAGCTAATAGATCTTTTAACATTTGACGTTGGACTCGAAAGATTACCTAGTATAGATAAGAAATTTACTGAAGCAAAAGATTTTACAACCAATACCCGAAAAAAAATAGTAAAGAAAATCACAGGTGCATTTGGTAAGGAGTGTATAAAAGATATCGACATTCTTGTAGAGCGAGGAAATCCTGTGAAGATAATATTGAATGTTGCTGAGGAAAAAGAATGTGATCTGATAGTAATGGGTTTTAAGGGTGAGACCGCTTTAGAAGATCATACTATTGGAAGTACTGTAAACAGAGTATTACACAGATCTAAACTTCCGGTTTTAGTTATTCATAATATTTAAGCAGAGGTTATATTGTCACGAAGCGGATCTAAACACAGCATATTAACCGGTATTGATATTTCGGATTTAAGCAAATCCGATCTTGAATCAGCTTTTTTGAAATTATTAAAGCAGGGTATTCACGGTATTTCTTTCAGTGCTTATTTAGAAAATCAAAGCCCGGGTTCTATTATTTCTGAAGAGCAAATAGAAGCAAGAATGAAAATTATCAAACCATACGTTAAGTGGGTGAGATCTTTTTCCTGTGTTGACGGCAACGAGCATATCCCAAGAATTGCCCATAAGCATGACATAAAGACACTTGTAGGAGCATGGCTTGGAAACGACAAAGAAAAAAATGAAAAAGAAATTGAAAGCATAATTAAAGTAGCTAAGGATGGATATGCAGATATAGTTGCTGTTGGTAACGAAGTATTGCTTCGCGGTGATTTAACTGAAGATGAAATTATAAAACACATTCAAAAAGTTAAGCAGGAAATTACCAACGTTCCTGTAGGATATGTTGACGCTTATTATGAGTTTGTAAATCATCCGTTGATTTGCAGCGTATGTGATGTGATCTTAGCAAACTGTTATCCCTTCTGGGAGGGTTATCCATTAGAGCATTCCTTATCATATTTGAAGAACATGTATTACCAGGCAGTTTCTGCTGCAAAGGGTAAAAAAGTCATCATCAGTGAAACCGGATGGCCAAACCTAGGTACACCTGATCGTAATGCCGTACCTTCTTACGAAAATGCTTTAAGATACTTCATCAACACATTTACCTGGGCTAAGCAGGAAAACATTGATGTATTCTATTTCTCAAGTTTTGATGAAACATGGAAAATAGAAAAAGAAGGCGATGTTGGAGCCTACTGGGGTTTGTGGGATAAAGACGGAAATCTGAAGTTCGGAAAAATTGATAGTTGAGAATCTTTTGGAGATACAGGTTATGTTAAAAATAATATTCTTTCTGCCTGCAGTTTTGATAGCAGGAGCTTTTTTTATTTCGTGTGATCAGGATAAAAATATTCTTGTAACAAAAGAAAATCTTGTTACCTCTGAGGCTGGAGATAAAATTGCTGAGAAGCAAAGTATAACTTTTATTGAAGGTGAAGCTTCAGAAGGAACTATCATTAAAATTTATCCTTCAATTACCAGGCAAACAATAGATGGAATAGGTTCATCCTTCACAGAGTCTTCCGCATTTGTGTTAGCACATCTGGATAAGGAAAAACGCGCAGATGTGATGCGGAAAATTTTTAGTGATAAAGGTGCAAATTTTTCTCTTACAAGAACTCATATAGGCTCGTGCGATTTTTGTGTTGAGGGAAAATACTCTTATCTGGATAAAATTGGTGATACTGAGTTAAAAAGTTTCAGTATTGCTCCTGATAAAGCAGGTTTCGATCCTAAGAAATATCCCGGGATAAAAGATCCATCTTATGATCTGCTGCCGATGATAGAAGAAGCACTTGAAATTAAAAATCAGCAAAAAGATAATGAACTTAGAATTGTTTCTTCTGCCTGGACTGCACCATCGTGGATGAAAGATATTGAAGATTGGTTTATAAAAGGCACAGCTGAAAATAATCATCAGGGAACCGGAGGCAAACTTAAATCCGAGTATGAAGAAACTTATGCAGATTATCTCATAAAATATTTGGAAGCATATAATTC
>DATHSU010000092.1:0-2224 GCA_035463895.1 Ignavibacteriaceae bacterium
TCTCTCATTTCAGTTTTTTGCCTGGCATTTCTTTCCTTTGTGCCCATAAAATCTCACTTTCTAAACAACGTTCATTAACTAAACAAAACATAAGTATTTGGATTTTCTATGTCAATAGAGTGAAATGAGCTGAGATCATAAATGTGATCTAGTTCATAACTTTAAAAGAAAATTCAAACTTATGAAGGTTTGCATTCTTGAAATATTCATTAAAGCTTCTATCTAAAGTGATTTTTTACTTTTGGCTGAAGAGACAATGCTACAATTAGCACTCCAAGAATTCCATAAACAAGCTGTAATGGTGGATTTGGTTGATAACCGATAATAATTATTTCTACTACAATCCAGATTAATAGTAATATCCCAAGAATCAAGGAAAGTCGCCAATAAAAGAACCTATTTCCCAAGAATCCTGTAGCAATATAAATGGGTAAAATACCAAGCAATAAAAATAATATGAGACCCGGGATTAAATAGTTTGTAAAGGGGGGAGCCTTCTAACCAGCTCCGGGGGATGTTCAATGATTCACCGGTTGGATCTATTATGAGCCCTAATCCGCCAAACAAACCGCTGATTCCCTGAAATATAATACAGGCAATTAATAATTTTACAAGAGCAGGTCGTTTCCTTTTCATAAGTCACCTTACTTTTATTAATTCTCCAATACCTGCAAAATAAAAATTCTCAATACAATCGCAAGTTCAAGGTCATAAAAATGTTTCACAAGCTTAAATAGATAAATACTTACCGTAAAGATTTATAAATTTGTATCATATTAATTAAAGTCAATAATCATATAAAGAGTATTATGAGATCAAAAATTGGAGTTTTGCTAATTAATTTAGGCACGCCGGATAGCCCATCCGTAAGAGATGTTATGAAATATTTATTTGAATTCCTTAACGATCCCAGAGTTATAGATATAAATCCTATTGGCCGATTTTTCCTCGTTAATTTTATTATTGTTCCTTTCCGTGCACCTAAATCAGCAAAAATTTATAAAGAACTATGGACAGAGCAGGGTTCGCCCATTATGATTTATGGTGAATCAGTAAAAAAGAAATTGCAGAAAGAACTTGGCGATGAATTTGAGGTTGAACTTGCAATGCGATATCAGAATCCTTCTATGGATGATGTTCTTGCACGAATGAAGAAAAAAAATTATCATAAGATCATTGTTTTTCCTTTGTTTCCGCAGTATGCATCTGCAAGCACAGGTTCTGCAATTGATAAAGTAATGAAAATAATCAGCAAATGGTGGGTGATACCTGAATTAAGAATCATAAGTCAGTTTTATGATGATGAAGGATATATAAACTCTGTTGTTGAGCAGGGAAAAAAATATAGTGCAGAGGATTATGATCATGTTCTTTTCAGTTATCACGGACTTCCGGTAAGACAGGTTGATAAAGTTTATGAAGACGGCAAACCCTGCGATGATCACAATTGTGAAAACGAAATTACCGAAGACAACAAATACTGTTACAAAGCTGTCTGTTTTGCTACTACAAGAATGATAGCTGAAAGGCTTAACATCCCGAAGGAAAAATATACAGTATGTTTTCAATCAAGATTGGATAAAGAATGGCTTGAACCTTTTTCTGATAAAGTCGTTATTGAACAGGCAAAAAAAGGTGCTAAGAAGCTGCTTGTGTTCAGTCCTGCTTTTGTTGCAGATTGTCTTGAAACAACAATAGAAATAGGTTTAGAATATCAGCAATTGTTTGAAGAATACGGCGGAGAAAAAGTTCAACTCGTTGAAAGCTTAAACGATCATCCGATGTGGATTGAAGCACTGAAGAATATGATATTAAAAGAGGTTTAACTTTAAAGACGGTTTAACATTATGATCAATAAAGGAAAGAAAATAAAGCGCCAAGCCAAAAGACAGGTCGGGAAAATCAAGAGAATAATTAAACCTAAACCGAAGAAAGCCGGGCTTGCACCAGGCACACTGATTTATATTGGTGAAAAACCGGAACAGCCGATTAAGATATCACTTATTGATTATTCCGGTGAATACTTCGAAGAAAAAGAAGTTAAGAATATAGAAGATGTTTTTTCACTTAAGAAAACAGAAAGCATTTCCTGGATCAACATAGATGGTATTCATAATGTTGAATTGATCGAAAAGATAGGCAAGCAGTTTGATATACATTCCCTTGTACTTGAAGACATCATGCACACAACACAAAGACCCAAACTTGAAGACTATGAAAATCA
>DATHSU010000093.1:0-5110 GCA_035463895.1 Ignavibacteriaceae bacterium
CGCTCATTTTTTATTGCTATTTTATTTTTAAGCAGCACATCTTCAATTTTTTCCCAGCATCTTCAAACTAAATATGAAAGCAAACCAGATTGGATTGATGAATTTCCTGATGGCTGTACAACAATAACCGTCGGAAAGTTAGCCAGTTATGATGGAAGTGTAATGACATCACATACTGATGATAGTCATAGGACCAGAAGTGAATTTGATATTATGCCTCCGATGTCTTTTGAACCAAACTCTAAAGTGATGATGTACAAAAGGGTTCCGGATAATTCTAAGAAAATGCCCGCTTATAAATTCGAACCTACCGGAGAAATTCCTCAGGTTGAAACTACCTATGGTTATATAAATACAGCTTATCCCTGCATCAACACTGAACAGCTTGCTATTGGTGAATCCACTTTCGGTGGAAAAGAAGAATTGAAATCTGATAAAGGTTTAATTGATTGCACTCAATTAGTAAGACTTATGGTTGAAAGAACTAAAACTGCCCGTGAAGCAATAGAAATGGCTGGCAATCTATTAGAAAAATATGGATGGAACGATGATGGAGAATGCTTAACAATTGCAGATCCTAATGAAGTTTGGATGTTTGAAGTTGTTGGTCCGGGAAAAGATAAAGTTGGGGCAGTTTGGGCTGCACAACGTGTACCGGATGATCATATCTCTGTTAATGCAAATGCCAGCAGGATAAGAAAAATTGATACTAATGATCCTGACCATTTTATTTTTTCAAAAAATGTTTTTGATGTCGCCAGGGAAAATGGATGGTGGAATCCCGATGACGGTGAGTTTGAATTCTGTTATGCATTTGCTGATAGAAACTCTTTAGCTGCCAGAAGAAGAGAATGGCGGGTTTTTGATCTGGCGGCACCATCGTTAAAGCTTGATCCTAATTCAGAGAATTACCCGTTTTCTGTTAAACCGGATAGTTTGATAACGTTAGAAAAAATGGTTGAGATTTTTTCAGACTACTATGAGGGTACCGAATTTGATATGACAAAAAATCTTACAGTTACGGATGACAGTGGCAGAACTATTATCTCTCCATTAGCAAATCCACAAATGCCATACGATATGAACAAACTTCTGAAAATTAACGGTGGTTGGGGCTGGCGCGGTGAAAGGACTATTGCGCGCTGGTACACAATGTATGCAACTATAATTCAATGCAGAAGCTGGCTTCCTAATGAAGTTGGGGGTGTAGTGTGGTTAGCGTGGGATAATGTTGCCTCTTCTATTTATACTCCTATTTACAACAGCATTACACGGGTTCCTGAAAGCTGTTCAACTCCGGGAAGAGAAAATGGATATACACGAAAGTCTGCCTGGTGGGCATTTAATGTTTTAGGAACTTTATCTGCCCAGCGATGGGGCGATATGAGGCACGACGTACGTGCAGTATGGGATCCATGGCAAGCTGAACTATTCAAAAATCAAAACGCTTTTGAAAATGAAGCTGTTAAATTATTACAAACGAATAAAGAAAAGGCAATCGAATTTTTAACTAATTATTCTTATAACTGGCAGGAAAAAGTTTTTGAACGAGCCTGGATGCTAACTGAAGAACTTTGGACTAAGTATGATGAATTGTTTTAGCTGATATTTCCTGATTGAAGATGGATTAATTAAATTACTTTAATTAGAAAACTATCCCTCCTCATCAAAATTTCTTAGCTTAATTGTATCTTTTGATATGAGATTGAGCTGATTGATCAGTCCAATCAATTGGTCGCCCTCAATAATATTGGCTTTTCTATAAAGTGGTTTATCTGATCTACTGATCTTTCCAGTGGATATAACGAACATTCTTTCGAAAGCGGCTTTAGCTGACTTTGCATTTACAAAGTCTTCCCAGTCTTGAGCAGCTACATTTTTAGCCAGGAAACACTTTGCACGGAATTCTGCGTTACTTCTTAGTCTGCCGGATCTTCCTGAAATATAAAATGCCGGCTCATCCTGTAATTCATTTACTACCAGATCTCTATACCCGAGTCTAATGAACATTCTTTTTATTAACTCTGTAAAATCATCTACTGTGTACTTTGAGAGGTTCGATTTGATAAAATTTATATTTTCCGCCTTGTCTGGTATATCCATGGACAGATCAAAAATTATTTGCCAGTCATACTCACTAATTAACTCTGCTAATGATTCTCCGCTAAGCTCACCAAACATTTCTTTATTAGTAAGTGATTTTGCCTCAAGCATATCATAAATAATTTCGTCAAATGAATTTGCCATTAAGTAATTGTTGTATACAAGCTGTGGTCCACTGTAGCTTTCTAATCCTAGATCTTCTTCAGTTTGCCAATGTGATGAGGGATTCCACCATTGATCGAAGTTAATGATATAATTAATTTTTTTGAGGTTTATTTTAAGTCTTGCTGGTTTAAGATTCGTCATAAAGATAGAATAATCATCACGGGTATAGAACAGATTTAATGCCCTTTTTAAGTCCTCGGGAGAAGATCCGCCAACAACGCTTAAATATCGGAAATTATATTTATCAAGTATCTTTTCCAATCGCTTCAAACCAAGGCTATCGTACTGAGTAAGCAGTAGAGTTTTTCTTCCGTTGCCTGATGTAATTTTTAACTGGTCAATAAAAAACTTACTCTTTGTACTTTCGAGATTTGATGCAGAAAAATTCTCTATCTGTTTGATTTTATGAATCAGCGAAAACACCGTTGATTGAAATTTAAATGGATTTAAACTTTCAATAACATGTTTTAGTTCATCACGATTTGCTGCTAATAACTGTTGATATTCTTCAACCTGTTCAGGATCGGGTTCAAACCAGATATTACTGTATTTTAAAGGAGAAATTTTTTCTGATAGATCTTCGAGCGGTCGAATAAAAAATTTCCAACTCTGACTTTCCGGCAAATAGGAATCCTTAAAGTTCTTCTTATAAATTTCTGGTTTAACATTTCCGGTCAGAAGCCAAAAATGATCCGGATAAAAACGGTGGAAAAGATTTTCAATATCATTATCGGAATTAAACGAGTCCATAAACTCATCAACTATCACAAGATCATGTGATCTGTTAATAGCTGCATTATCCAGCAAAGAATTCAATTCATCGTAATGTTTATAAGAAACTATCAGAACTGAGTTCGAAGCATTATCATCAAATAATTTTTCAGTGGAATTGAATATTGTAAAGGAAATTTCCGGTGCATAATCAACAATTCTACCTAATAAACCATCCTGCAATTTATTTCTTGAAGAATGTTCTGCACTACCAAGTCTTGTGCTCTTTATTATAATAAGAGCCGATTTAATCTGAGATGTATTAAACAAAAATTTCAGCGCACCTACCATTTGCAATTGCTTATCACTGCCGGGCTCCTCAGCCATAACAGCAAAATTATTATCCGCAAGAAACTTTGCTCCCTCTTCCTGATGCGGAAGTAAATCAGGAATAACTTTTTTAGTTTTTTCCCAGGTTGCTTTTACACTACCAGTAATTATATGTTTTAGTAGCTTCTTCTCCATCATGGAAGATTTTTTACTCTCAAGAGGACTAAACGTTTTAGTTGCAACTGTGTTTGTTTGTGAAAATCTTAGGACTTTTGTTGAAGTTTTCTTAAAGTCCATTTTCGGAGATTTTGATATAGAAATACGAAAATCTTTTGAGAATTTTACTTCCGAAATTGTAGAAGGATGTATTCTTTCCGGCTTATAATTAATTACATGTGTCGCCAGATCATCAATACCAGGAATCATAAATCTCTTAACTTCGGGCACAGGTAAATTATTCACATCAACAATATGATGAGTCAAATCGAATATTTTTTCATGAGTGAACTGATTATCATTTAATAGTTCTATTTCGAAAACTTCTGTTTGTATTTCGGATAGTTTGTCGATTACAATAGGAGGATCAACGAGAAGGTCGATGCTTTTAATTTCCGCAAAGTCTATTTGAAATTTATGATCTTTTGAGGTTGCTCTAGTTATTGAAAAGTCGTATTGAGAAAGCCGAGTAACAATCTCAATTAAAAAATTCTTCCTTACGGTTTCTTCATCAGATAGTAAAAGTTTGTTATTGAATGATATATTCTGAGGTTTTGCAATTGTAAAAAAAACAAGAACAGCCTTTGGATGTTTCAGTGACAGTTTTTCCCTTATTGGAAAAACTTTTATCTGGCTGAATTGAAATTTAGATTTATAGGTAATCGGTATTTCAAAAGCATCTAAGTGGATATCTTTTGAAGCCCTAATTAATTCTGCTTCCAGCTGACCAAACTCTATATGGGTAAGCAAAGGCAGTCTTAACCATTTAGAGAATTCATAGTAATCAGTATAATCAATTTTAGAGACAGAAGTAGCAACCTTTTGTCTGACTTTTTTCAGCATTTCTGTTGTTTAGTCGTTTGTTCGCTGACTTTGAACTTGTTCACAAGCAATTCTAAGTCTTTCAAATGGTTCATCAAGGTTTCTATGTTCGGCAATTCTTTCCAGGCTTTCTTTAATTCCCTGGAGCTCAGATTCAAATTTTTTAGAAGTTTCTACAAAAAGTTTTTGAGTTCCGTCCGCTTGTTTGACTTCTTCAAGTTTTGAACTGGCTCTGGATTTACCCTTTTCATCGTTAGTAACGCGGACGACCCTGATAGCCTGTTTAGCATTCGCACCTAAAAACAATGAATCTTTGACAAGGATTAAATCAATTTGTTCATTAATAGCATTTAGAAGCGGAACTGAAATCAATTCAACAAGTACATGCTCTAGCAAAACATCTCCATAAAGAGTTTTTTGAAAGGCAGTCGGTTTAATTGGTGCAGTTACCCTGAATTCTAGAGGTTTCGTTTCAGCATCAGTAACCAGTATAGCTCCCATCACTCCCCCGCTGTCTTCAAGAGAGTATGTCTCTAAAAAAGCAATTTTACCTATTTCCATTTTATTCTCCGATTTTGTTTTATTGGTGATAAATAATTTGAACAATCATATACCTTCATAAGAAGTGCCAGAGTAAAACTTTTACTCTTCTCAAAATCATAGAAAAAAATTTTACTGCCCCTCATACCTACTAAGGTTATAAAATGAAAAATTTCCCCTAATTTGGTAAGAAAATGAAGTTTTAAATTTCTATATGACTCTC
>DATHSU010000094.1:0-10175 GCA_035463895.1 Ignavibacteriaceae bacterium
GACTTGATTACA
Organism: Ignavibacteriaceae bacterium; assembly: GCA_035463895.1. GTDB lineage: Bacteria > Bacteroidota > Ignavibacteria > Ignavibacteriales > Ignavibacteriaceae > JAGXRK01. The sequence goes on from DATHSU010000094.1 coordinate 13, forward strand.
GCAAGATAACAGAATTCAGCAACCAGGATTGGGCTTTCTATCTAACATTTGCAAAACGCCAGACAGAAAATTTTTACTGGGGTGCGAATGTTAAAATTATTAGAAGAGATCTTGCAGAGTTTGGCGCAACAGGAATAGGTTTTGATGTGGGCGCATTTTACTCACCTTTAGAAAATCTTTTTCTTGGTGCAAATATTCAGGATGTAACAACCACACTTGTTGCCTGGAATACAGGAAGAAACGAACTTATTTCCCCAACATTAAAACTCGGCGCTGCCTACCGGTTAACTGAATTTTTAGGCGGATACATTATGCCTGCTCTCGATTTTGATGTAAGATTTGAAAACAGAAGATTTGCATCAAACTTTAATCTTGGACCGGTAAGCTTTGATATGCACGCAGGTTTAGAATACAGATTTAAAGAACTATTTTCTGTCCGCGCAGGATACAACGATGTTAAGCAGTTTACAGTCGGTGCAGGAGTAAAACTTCCAAAGCTTAATATTGATTATTCCTTTGCAAGATTCAGTGAATCAGAAATTGAGAGATTGCCGGATTCACACAGAATTTCAGTTATGCTTACTTTAGAAGAAGCAAGATTTCTCAGAGCCGGATATTAAGATTTTAGAGATGCTGATTTAGAGAGAAGCAATTCGATAGAGTCAAACAAAACTTTATTGGAAACAGGCTTTTCTAAAAACATATCTACACCGGCAGCCAGAGCCTTTCTTTTATCCTGTTCAAAAACGTGAGCAGATAAGCATAAAACCGGAATATTTGAAAACACCTTTGAGCTTTTAATTTCCCTGGTAAGTTCTGTACCCGTTTTACCTTCCCTTAAAGTTATATCCATTAAGATAAGATCATATTCAGCGGAGGCAAGTTTACTGTAAAAAGATTTATCGTTATCACAGAAATCAACTGAATACATTCTTGAGAGAATTAATTTGAAGAGGCGCTGATTTTCAATATCATCTTCAACAACAAGTATTTTCTTTTTTGAAATCGTTTCGGCCATCACAAAAGGGGATGATATCTCACCCCCATTAAAAAGTTTAAGATTTTTTAAGCAATTTAGTTATCAAATCTGTGTAAGTAGATTTAGGTACAAGTCCTACATGCGTATCAACAATATTACCATTCTGATCAACCACAAAAGAAGTGGGGATTGCCTGAATGTTTCCATAATCCATAACTACCTGCTGGGTTCCAAGAACAACCGGATAATTTATTCCATAACTTTTTATAAACGGATTAATATCTTTAATTGTATTCTGCTGGTCAAGAGATATACCAATTACAACAACGTTATCTTTAAACTCATTCTGAATTGAAATAAGATCAGGAACACCTTTTCGGCAAGGCGGACACCATGTAGCCCAGAAATCTATTAATACGATCTTGCCTTTGTAATCGGATAGTTTAACACTTTTTCCGTCTAAAGTTTTAAGATCAAAATCTGCTGCCTTCTTTCCATCACTAACCACATTAACATTAATGTTGTCATCAACCGGAATATTGTTATCGGCTTCCTGCTTCTGACAGCCGAATGTTGTAAAGGTAAAGAAAGTTATGAACAGAACAATTAAGATTTGCTTCATTTTATCTCCTTAAATATTATCTAGTCACTTTGTGTTGAATTTTGCGGAACATAATTAGGCGGATATGGTCCCTGCTCGGGTTCATCCCTCGTGTTATTTATTATAAAAAAAATAGTTAGTACAACCAGGATTAAAATTGTCCAGAAAGTGTTTTTATGTTTAGGATCAATAAGCTGCTTTTTAGGCGGCGCCTGTTTCCCTATTTTTCTTTCCTTCTGAACCGTGCTTTTTTTTGCCATAATTAAATTTGTAAGATGTTTGATTTATTAAAAAGTTGCGCAAAGATATATAACTAACCGGGATAAAAGGAAGTCCTTTTTAAATCCTATTTTTTTACTGAAAATATATGACTGCTAAAAGCTTTCAGTTCTACAAACAGACCGATTCCTGTAATTTCAGAAATCTCCCGCTTATAATTTACACCATTAAGTTCATCAAACAGAGTAACGGTGGTTTTATCGGAGGATATATTGATTTTTAACCTGCATCTGGCAGTATTACCCGAATAGTTGACAGCAACAATTTTTACGGTCTGTTTATAATGCCATTCACAGGCAAACAGATTTTCGTTTGTGTAATCATTGGGTGAAACAGGAAAACACTCCACCATTTTCCATTCGCCTTTTCTAAATACATCACTCCGGGTTATTTCAAGAAGTTTTTTGTAGTAATTAAAAATTCTTTTGTCGAACTTTTCATCGGGCAGCCTGCCAAGCTGGACCGGCAACTTAATTTTTCTGCCTTCAAATTGTCCGTCGTGATATAAGATCATACCAGGGATAGTGCTTATAAGTGTTGCTGCAGATAATGACTTGTCTTTTCCAAAGTGTCCGGCGGCTCTTTCTTCATCATGATTTTCAATAAAACGAACAGACTTTTTCTGAAATTCAATGCTTGCTGTAAGATGATCTTTTATTACGCGCAAATCTGCAGAGCCAAGTCTGTCAGTCAATCTTTTGTCGTAAGTATAATCAAATCCTAACTGCTGAAGATTCCATTCAAGATCCCAGTATGCTTCTGCAATAAAAAAGAAATCTTTTTTATGTTTTTTTACTGAAGAAATAATTTCTGTCCAAAACTCTGTATCAGGTTTTTCAATTCCGTATTTTTTAAGCACTCCAACCCACGTATTATAAAACACATTTGTCAGCGGAAGCATTGCCATATCGCAGCGGACTCCATCACACAGTTTAGTTAAATCTTTAAAGATTTCAACAAAGAAATTCCTAGCTTCTTTACCGAAAAAATTTATCTGTACGGTATCCTTCCATGGCGGGAAAAGCGGATCTCTTCCGTGTGCAAAATATTTTTCTTGGTCGTAAGGTGATTGAAAAAACGTATAGCCGTCGCTTCTGAACAAAGCATGATCTGCAGGAAGGAAAATACCCGGGTTTGTTTCAAGTAAATTTGAATAAGAGCTGAAATGGTTCGGAACAAAATCTAGAACAAGCTTTATTCCGGAATCATTTAGTTTTTGTTTTAAGTTAAGTAAGTCCTCTTTAGTACCGAGGGTTGGATTTACTTCATAATTATCTATGGAATAGGGTGAACCGATAACATCATTCTTATTCCAGTCAGGCAAACTATTGTTGTAAATTGCCACAAGTGAAGGTTCGAAGCAATACTCTTCAACAGTTTCCGGATTGTTTTTCCATATACCCATAAACCACAAAGCATCAATTCCCCAATCAGATAGTCTTTTTATAAAATCATCTGGAATATCAAAGAGCTTTGAATCGGCACCAAATTGTTTAATCCAGACGCGAGTGTTTATTTCATATATTCTTGGGTTATTCATTGTTTTTAGTCAGTATAATAAAAATATTTAACTAATGTAATTTAATAAATTAACAATATCTTAAATGTGTTTAATTTCTTTTCAATCACGTAATATTTACCGGAAGTATTGGTATAATTAACCATTATATATCTGCAGATAATTAATAAGTTTTAACCAATCGTCAAGTTTTATTATTTTTTACATACCATTAATCATAATTCTATCGGATGTTTGACATATTTAGTTTTTTCCTATAATTAAATAAACTGTTGTTACAAACATGAACTTGATTAAACACATTATTATAAAGTATTAAAATAGGAGAAATGGCATGATAATTGAAAAACGCCTTCATCTTTTAGTTCCTTTCTAATAAAACATTAATTGCAGCAGGAAAAAAAAAGAAACAAGAACATATTTTAAGGATAAAAAACAATGATCGGTAGAACAAAAAGAACAGAAAACGAGAATGAACCATTGTCAGTATCAGACTTTGGAAATAATGATCTTGAAAGAGAACTTGAAGAATATACCCGTTCGGCAGTAAGAAAAGTTCGGTTTACAGTTATAGCAAAGGCAGGAATAATATCGTTTATTGCATTAATCTTTTCATTCTTTCTGGATCTTTCTTACGTTCCGATTCTTGGGAATGTTACAACAGATCTGGCAAGAGCTTTATTCCCGGGATGGGAACCGGCTATTGGCGAATTTGAACCTTACAGATTCTGGTGGCTGCCTCTGGTTACCTATGCGATATTTGTGTTTCTTGCATACAGAGCCTATACAAAACTTAAACTTGAAATAATTAGAACCCCTGCCAGCGCCACGATTGACAGAATAATAAACTCATACACAAGCGTTATTGACAGTATTGCAACGGCATTGCCTCTTATCGGCGCAGCCATTCTCCTTATCAGTATATCACTTGGTGAAGAAGTATTTTTAGGTTTATCCGTACCCTTTGAAGTTAAAGCACTAATTGTGCTTGCACTTGGAAAATTATTTGAACCGGTTCTTGATCAACTTGGAGTAGAGTTCCAGAATATTGTCAATCATGTTAAAGATATGCGTGAAAAATATTTTTCAAGAATTCAGATTGAAAACTCCAAAAACCTTATGAAGCAGATCAGTAAAGATACCGTTGGTACCGGACGTGGAACCGAAATGAGTCTTCAGGATATGGAAAAGTTCAGAGCACTGCTTGAACAGTCTGCCAGACTAAGTGAAATAATGCATAAAAACTTTTCATCAATAAGCGTTCTTGCCGAAAAAGTTAATCAGCTTGACAGTGTAAGTGCAGATAAGATTCAGCAGTTAAACGCACTTGCAAACTCATTAAACCAGGCTGCAAATTCTCTTGGCGATGAAAAAACTTTAACCGGATTAAAATCTCTTGAAGCAATAGTGGTTAAAAAGTAAAGAATTTTAAAATGATAAATAAAAACAGAGATAGTAAATTTGTTATTTACCAGGTGCTGTACATTTTTGTTATTACAGTGCTTGCGTTAAAAGGTGCCGATCTTGATTTGAGAAGAGTTGCACTTGAAGAGGAAACGGTACAGAAAAGCGTTAGAGATTCACTCAGTACTTTACTGGATTCTCTTTATGCTTTAGGTCTGGACTTTAAAATTGAGATCGACCCAAATCTTCCTGTTGAAAATGAAGAGCTAAAAAGAAAACTAGCCGATCTAAACAGGAAAGTTCAGGATTTAAATAAAATTGTTGAAGAAATTCCCCCTCCTAAAGAAGAACCCGAAATTGTTGAAGAACAAAAAATAATGCAGTCACCAATTTCGGCTAAACAGACATTCATCCAGTATACCTGGAACATGGCAAGAAACACCGGAAGTGTTCCCGCAAATATTGTTGATCCGCGAAACGGACAAACAATTGCAGTTGTACAACCCGGGCAGGAAAAACGTTTCGACCTTCTTAATCAGGAAGAGATAATTATAAAGTTTGGAACCCAAGAAGAACGAGTAAAAGTTATACCAAATAAACCGCCGGAAATAAAAATTGAACGCGTTACTACAAGAATGAACGCTTCAAGAATTTATGTAAGAGAACTTCAGCGTATCACAGTCTTTAAAGTAACAATAATAGATTCCCGACCGGATCAATTAAAGGTTACTTACACCGGACCCATTTCTGTAACAGGTCCGCAGCGGGACGGAAATAATAATCTGGTTTATAATGTTTCTCTTAATATTGCTTCAACTGAAAGGGCTTATAACGATTGGCTTGATAAGTTTGGCAATTTACGCGAGCCCGATGGAAGATATAAGGTGAATTTCTTCTTTACTGCTTTTGATGAAATAAGTAAAGACAGAGTTCAGGTTGGCGATTCGTTCTTCTTTACGGATTTTTCAAACTAATCACCGGGAATACGAAAGATGAAACGCCTATATACATTATATTTTATTATACTGGTTTTAATAATAGCTCTTCCAATAACATCCTTTGCACAGGAAGAGGAAGAACAGATTGTTTATTATCAAATGGAACCTCTTGATGACAGCCTGTTCATACAAATTCAGGAGGTGTTGTTTATTGATCCGCCTGATCCTAAAGCAGAAATAATAGTTGATCTGAGGGATCCAAATAATCAAACGATTTCAATTAAGGGCTCGCTGTATCCTTTTCTTGCTTTACCGGGTGAACTGCGGGCAAGAATTATTACATATCCATTTAAAATCAACCTGATGGAAGATGTTCATTTTGCAAGTGTGTTCACAAGGGTTGTAGATAAGATCAGGTTTGGAAAAGTTTTAGCAACCCCGACAAAAACACAGATATCACCCACACTCGGCTATATTAATCCATTTATGCAGATGCAGGGTGGTGAAAGAGTTGGGCTTTCCCTGAAACAGGATGTTGGTTTATCGCTTGGAATCGGAACGCCATACTCCGGTTCACTGGAAACAAATATGATAGAAGTAAACTTTCACATACTTGGAGTGCGTGCAGGCTTCTTCAGTCATATTGATGCAATGATAGAAGTAATGAAAGATCAGAATCATAATAATATTATTGTAAGCGAAGGTTACCAGGTGAATTATACTATTCCTTTCGGTAACTTCTTTGAGTTTGGATATTTTAAGGCTTCAAACAACATTGGGGAATCAAAGCTGATAAGATATTTTCAGGAAAACGCAGGAACAGTGGTTCTTAATCCGGACAGCACCTTAAAATACAGGGCAAGACTAATTCACGACAATCAATCCTATTTAAATTGGGAGTTTCGATATCCGCTCAGTGTACTCGGCTCAACCCGTGGTAAGTTATATGTTGCTCAGTTTTTAGATGAATGGCATTTTGGTTTTACTTTCCGTGAGATGTCATTAGCCGGAAGCACTTTTGATCTTACTTTTGATGGAATGCCCGGCAGCAAATACAGAGAGCCGCAGTATAATATTAATCTTTTAGTTCAAAAGGTTATGGAAGGATGGGGATTCAGTGCTTTTGCCATTGGACCTTCCGCAAGCTTATCTACACTTGCTTCAGGAGGATTCGGGTTCACCAAAATATTTGTGAATTTGAGGTTTAAACTCGGAACATCATTCTGATTAAATTTGTTAATTTAATATTTAAGCCCTGACTATATTGGTCAGGGTTTTTTATTTTTAAGTATCTGTAAATACATATTATCTGAAAAAGCAAATGCATAAAACAATAATTTTATGGATATCGGCAATTGTGATAACTTTTCTTGCCGGATATATTTATAACATAACGGATAAAACCTATCCTGTTACAGGCACAATTGGTGTTGAGGGTAAAAAAGTTTCTTATATGTTCGAAAAGATCCACTACGGACCGGATGATTTTTCTGTGATCATCAGAACAGATATTCCTGATCTTGCAGGAAGGATAAAATGGAGAAACGTTAAAGAATCAGAATACTGGTATGAAGCTCAAATGAGGGGTGGTGAAAAAGTTCTGATTGGTGAAATTCCATTACAAAATCCGTTAAAACAAATTGAGTATAAAATATTGCTTAGTTACAACGACAGAGAATATGAGCTTGCAGGAGGAATACCTGTGTCGCTTACATTTTATTCCAAAGTACCAGTACCGGTTAAATTCTTCAACGGATTTTTAATTTACCTGATTTTATTCTTAGCCGTAAGAACAGGTTTAGAGTCGTTCAACGCAAATCAGAAAATCAAGAAATATTCATTTGTTACAGCGGTAGTTGCACTTCTGTTTACAGCAATGATCCATCCACTTTACTTAAGCTATAAGTATGGATATATAAATAATCAGATACCGCCGATTGGTAATCTGTTCCCCTGGTATTCAATTTTATTTTTGGTTGTATGGATTGTCTTTACAGTTATTCACTTTAAAGTTGAAAACCCCAAACCTTTTGCAGCAGCCTCAATGCTGATTACAATTGCCGTATACCTTATAGTAAGATTTTAATTTAAAGCTTTAATAATCTCTGCGTGTATTCCGGGGCAGGAAGCAACGATACTGTTTCCTTTAACAGGATCGTTACCCTGATAATCTGAAATAATACCGCCCGCACCTCTGACTATTGGAATGAGCGCCATTGAATCCCACAAATTCATTATAGGGTCTATCATTATATCAACATATCCGGAAGCCAGAAGCAGATAGCCGTAACAATCACCCCAATGCCGGTAAAGCTTAACTTTTTTTGCAAGCGCATCAAACTTATTCTGATCCTGGTATTTGCCGATATTAAAATGATCTGTTGTAAGAAGAAACGCATCAGAGATTTTATTACAGCTTCGCACAGTAACTTTTGTGTTATTTAATTTTGCTTCGTTATTATTACCTATCAGAAATTCATTGATGATTGGCTGATTGATAACACCGAGTATTGGTGTGCCATTCTTCAATAAAGCTATTAAAGTGCCAAAAGTAAGTGCGCCGGAGATAAAACTTTTAGTGCCGTCGATAGGATCAAGAACCCAGACATATTCAGCATCGGTGTTTTGATTTCCGAACTCTTCACCGATAATTCCGTGATCGGGAAAATGCTTTAATATTTCTTTGCGCATCAGTTCCTCTGATTTTTGATCTGCTATAGTAACCGGCGAAAGATCATCCTTGGAATCAACATTAACTTTTATACGGAAATACTGTTTAATAATATTACCGCTTACCTGGGCCAGGTGATTTGAAAAATCTGCAAATTCATCATTCATTTTTATTACTAAATATTAAAAAAGAGTTATTATAAGATAGAAAAAACAGTTTGTATAAACAGGGGGTATTCATATATTTGTGGCTCAAAAAAGGGAAAATAGTTGGATAAACGTAGAATACTAACGGCAAATAGGGAAGATCGGCAAATGGGTTAAATGTTGCTTGTCCTTCAAAGATGGAAATGCGGCGGTCTTGTTGAAAGAAGAGAGATCCCTTTTTGGAAAAACCGTTAAGGATAAATAAAAATAAATACGGAGAGTTGGCAGAGTGGTTGAATGCGGCGGTCTTGAAAACCGTTAAGGATGCAAGTCCTTCCGGGGTTCGAATCCCTGACTCTCCGCAACATTAAATTAGATGAAAAGCAAAAGGTTTGAATCTTTTTATCTTAATTAAGGAGATTTAGTTTGCAACCCTTATCATTTTTATAAGTGGAATTATGCTGCTGGTTTTCTAAGTTTCCTGTTAACAGAATAGAATATAAAGATGAACTTATACTACATTTTAAAAAATCTTATTATTGGGGGGGTATTAAATATAAATCCACATTAGTTATTTTCACATTTTTAAAATATGACTGAATCCGATTTGTTTCTTATTATAATAAACAGAGAACAGTTTCTCTGCAATATGCATTATCAGTAAATAACTACAACGGCTCAATTAACGGATGTAGTCCCTTTTTCATACCTTTGGTCGATTGAATTTCCCCCCTTTTATTTTAATAATATCATCAAAAAAATAATAATCACTTGAAATAGAAAATTAAGATTTGTAAGAGTTCGTATTGCTGAAAAATTTGCGATACTGTCAAAAACACAAGTGATGGTTAAATCGGAATCATTTTAATATTTGTCAAAAGGCCAGGTGATTTTATTTCTAATATTAAATCTCGTCAAACCTATTGACATTCTAAAGAGAAAATCATAAATTATTCTTGTGATGTAAACGTTTACATCACAATATACTTTTTTGTTCTTTCAATACTGTATTAATATGCACTCTCCAAGTGTTTATTAAAAAATAAAGGAAGTATTTCATTATAGATATAGAAACAGAATCTTCCTTTCATTAAACAAAATATAATCAACCATATTTCGGGAGGTTCTATGAAAAAGTTCTATTGTGTCTTCGCATTAACATTCTTCTTTCTTTTCGTCAGCGCAGAGTTATTTGCACAGGCAGTTCCAGACCCAGCTTCAATTCCAGTTTATGAAGCAAGCGGTCCCATTACAGTTGATGGCGTTTTAGATGAACCTGATTGGGCAGCCAGAGCTCCTCATCTTATGTTCAGATTTAATGGTTCTCCATCCGAATTATCACATACCCCCACTAATGACGGATTGGAAGTAAAACCCGTATACTCAGACACATCAACCTGTTATGTAAAGTTCTTACGAAGCGGCACCAATCTTTATATTTCCCTCGATTCAGACGATAAACAGGTTTGTCGTTTTGGTGATAGCTGGGAGGGAGATGGACTTTTTATGAAAATTAAAAATTCCTCAGGTACGGATGTAGAGTTTAAATTGTATTACAATCTTGCCGGAACAAATCCGGAAATTAATTACGAGGGTCCGGCATATGGAAATGGTGCCGGTTATAAA
>DATHSU010000095.1:0-1761 GCA_035463895.1 Ignavibacteriaceae bacterium
TAAAATATAATAGAAATGTTTTAACTAAAGAAACGTAACATAACCCGCAACTCAAAGCGACTGCTTTAAACGTTGCGACATTTGACAAATTATTGGCAGTCGTTGTAAATGTAAATTACTCTTTTAGTGTAGTGAACAAAACAAAATTATAAATAATTTTTGGCGTTGGCTTCTCAGTGCTGCACTGTTGTTCTGGGCAGCGCTTTAGTTGCAACGCCGTTATACACTTTACTGAGACTAAAAATGAAAAGCCAAACTCTGATTTATATTTTTTGTTTGATCTTTATTTTAGGATGTGAGGAAACTATAAAAAACCCGATTATTGAGGAAGATAAATATTATTCAGTAGAAGGCAGCATATATTTTGAAGGCATTCCAATTCAAGGAGTAGAAGTATTTTTGGAGTTACTAACCAGTTTAAGCGATAGTAATGGTCATTTCAAATTTGATAGTATAAAAGCTGGAGAAAGATTGCTTACTCTTTCTCATCCAAAATATATTCAATCAGATACTTTACTAAAAATTGATAAGAACTTAATTATTAATATTTCTCTTTTACTGAGAAGCGATTCTTTTTATCCTTGTAATATTGGCAATAAGTGGTTTTACAAAGCAGTACATCAGGGTTATGAATTATCTGTTCAAATTATTGATACTGTTCAGATAAATAATGAAACATATTATAAATTCTTGTATGCTGAATTTGCCCCTCACTTTACTGATACATCTAAATCCATATACTTAAGACAAGTGATAGCTGATACACTTTATGAATATACTTGCGATGAAAAACAATTACTTGCACCTTTTGGTACAGTGATTAATCAAGAATTTATCTTTAAACGTTGCAATGGTTATAGTACAGATATCTACGATAGTTATTTATATGAAGCTAATAATGATATAAAGCAATTCTACTATAGTTTAAGATACGCTACGGACGCTCAATTTGAAATACATTTCCAGAGAGGAATTGGAATGATCAGATATTTAATTGGACGTGGGAAGTATTATATATTGGAAAAATATGAAATTAATTATTAGACGTGCATAACCAGCCAATCAAGCCGACCGCTTCATTGAGTCTGGGCATTTGCAGTTCAAGGTTTTTCAGTTTTTTAAATATTGTTCTTTGTAAATAACATTATCAGTTAATTAAAACATTGTCGCCGTAAACCGTTCAGCGTCGGCTTATCGGCAATGCCGTTAGCTGGAAAAGAAAGGGAGATATGAAAAACATATATTTTATAATCTTATTATTAGTAGCAAGTATTTTTACAAGTTGTAACAAAGATAGTGAAATCGTTGCTCCAATAGATTCCGATAACGAATTGCAAAAACAAATAGTCGGAACGTGGCAAATGCAAAGCGGAACAAGAACACTTATGTATTATTCCGATTTTACTTTTGTTGATTCTTCCGCTTCATTTATTGCTCAAGGAACTTATTCAATTAAGGACAGCATTATATATAAATCAAACATCAATGTTAGGTTTATTGACCCTTCATATTATCCAAGTCCTGGTTACAATTTTACTTTTGAAGCCAAATATTTGAATCTTTCCAATAATCAAATGACTGAAATCCCTATAACAATATTTGAATCTGATAATGGTAATAATGCACAACTATGGGGAAGATGGTCAAGAATATTATGGACTTATCAATTAAGATACAGCGAACCTTCATATTCAGGAAGACTCAAAATAGTAATGGATTTTACTGAGGCTTCACATTCTGCTGAATGGTGGTCAGAGTATC
>DATHSU010000096.1:0-8827 GCA_035463895.1 Ignavibacteriaceae bacterium
ATTTCTGCAATAAGAAGTGTAATTATGGTTCTCTGGTCAGTTTGTGTTGTTTTATTAGCTAAGTCTGCGTTTAGCAATGCACGAAAAGCTTCCACTATATCTTTATCTGAATATTTTCTTCTTGCTTCAATGTAATCTTTATAAAAATAAGGATGGGTACCTATAATTCTTGCCGCCTGATATTCATTAACATTGGTAGAAATCAGTTCAGAAACTCTTGCGAGTCCGGTAAAATATTTTGTAAGCATTGCAAGAATCATAATCAGATCATTTCCTTTTTCAAGGAGATTATAAGCATACTTAAGCGCAAGTTCTTTATTCTTTTTACCGATTGCATTTTGCAAGTCGAAAATAGAATATTCTTTAAGTCTAGTAGAAAGAAAAGTTATTGCTTCCAGGGTTATTTCATCTTTCTCCCCTATAAATAATAAAATTTTGTCCAGTTGAAGTTCCAGAAGCTGTTTGTTCTCACCCACCATATCTATCATTAAACCGGCATTTTCATTTGTTATCTTCTTGCCCTGGCTTTCAACTTCTGCGATCAACCAATCTATCAGATGCTTGCCTTTGAGTTCTTTTGCTTCATAAAGATACCCGCTTTTCAATAAGGTGTTATAAGGTTCAGATTCCGGATTTGAAATAGTCCCATCATGAATTAATATAAGAATTGTAAAATCAGCAGGAGATTCAGCGTAGCGGACTAACTCTTTTTTGTCCTTTGGTTTTTCTGCCTGCTTAAAAATAATCAGTTTCTTCTCGGACCCAAAAGGAAATGCCTGTGCAAAATCTATCACTTCGATATAAGTTTTATTTTCACCATAAATGGTTTCTTTATCAAAATCGGATGCAATAAAAGGTGCGGCTTTTTTTTGAATATTAGCCAGTGCAATATCAATGTTGTAAGAATCCTCACCGCATAAATAATAAATCGGAAGAATATTATTTTTCTTTAAATCTTTATTTACTTCGAGTATTGAAGGAATATTAACTTTCTTCTTTGCCATTTTCTGTCTTGAGTTTTTCGTATTTAACAGCCCTGAATATAAAAAATGCTAATCCACCCCAAACAATGCCAAGAACGATTAGTGCGGTAATTATAGTTAATTTATCCATAACAATTATTTGGATTCCGATAATAGAGATTCAGATTTTTCATTAAATATATGTTTTACCATTGTCTTATTCAAAAGAATAAAGACAACAATTACAATTCCCCATTGAAATAAAACTGTCCCTAAGTTTTCCGAATGAAAAGGATTCCACCATTCGGGGTCCCACGAAACAGATGATATCAGCCACCAGGAAATGAGTACTACGACCTGCACAGGAACAAGAATTCCGATTACAAAATTATACCATTTGCCGATCTTAACATCGCTTCCGAAGCCATTAATAAACTCTGTTCTGAATTTATCGACACCATAACGAATAATTGAGAATGAAATAAATGCGCCACTAAGAATTAACCCTACTCCCCATACCCAGTCCTGATTTGCAAGCACCTTTAAATCCATTGCGGAAGGAATGCCGAGCAGCATTCCAACAGATGCAACAATAATCAAAGCTCTTTTTCGTTTCATACCAAAGTCAATAATTGTCCTGGTAGCCATTTCAACCATCGAAATCAAAGATGTAACAGCAGCAAAGAATAGGGCAAGAAAGAACATTGAAGCAAAAACAGTATTTAAAGAACTGCTTGATGATATATTGGAAAAAAGTAAAGGCAGGTATATAAAGGTTAATCCCGTGTTGGCCGGACCGGATTGCGAAACCTGAATCATTGCATCTGTTGTACTCAATGCAAATACTGTAGAAAAAATAGTTATACCGGCAATAATTGAAATTGTATTATTGCCAAATCCGATTAAAGCCGCATTAAGTGAAATATCTTCTCTCTTTTTCATATAGATAGCATAGGTCATTATCAATCCCCAGCCAGCACCAGTATCCCATGCATTTTGAGTAAGAGCATTTAACCATACTCTGTAATTCAGCATCACATCAAGATCAGGTGTGAAAAAATATTTAATACCATCAAATGCCCCGGGAAGTGTTACTGCGCGAACAAATAAAGTTAACAGAATTATTAATAAAGAGGGTACTAAAAGTTTTGTAACTTTTTCTATTCCCCTTGTAACACCTTTAAGAACAACAAAAGCAACCAGAAACATTGCAATGAAATGGAATATCAGAGGACCTGTTCCCGATGAGAATTCATTCCAGTAAATGAGATGATCTGAAGTGTTGAACAAATCTCCTGAGGCAGCGGAAAAGAAATATCGTAAACACCATCCTGTAACAACGGAGTAGTAAAACATAATAGCAGACGAGACAAAAACTATAAAAGCCCCCATCCATCCGAATTGCTTTCCGGCAGTTTTACTTATTGCTCCAACTGGTCCAAATCGTGCAGATTTTCCTATTGCGAATTCAGCTATAATGAGAGGAACTGACCAGATAAGAAGAAAAATAACCCATGGAATGAGGAATGATCCGCCACCGTTCTGTGCAACAATTCTGGAGAAACGCCAGATATTTCCTGTACCAATTGCAATACCAATTGTTGCAATAATTAGAGCCCAACGAGATGAGAAAAATTCCTGCTGTTTCATTGTGTTTAAAATAAAAAACCGCATCTAAAATGATGCGGCTTATTTTTTAATTATCTTTTTTCTATGGTTACACTTTCCATTACAACATCCTGTAATGGTTTGTCGCCTGGTTTACTTGTCTGCACTTTACCGATAGCAGTTACAACATCCATACCCGCAATTATTTTTCCGAAAACAGTATGTTTACCATCCAGCCAAGGAGTGGCTACAAGTGTGATAAAAAACTGGCTTCCATTTGTATTTGGTCCGGCATTAGCCATTGAAAGAATGCCCGGCACATCATGCTTTAAAGAGGGCACTATTTCATCTTCAAATTTAGCTCCGTAAATACTTTCACCGCCTCTGCCTGTTCCGGTAGGATCGCCGCCCTGAATCATAAAGTTGTCAATAACTCTGTGAAAGATAACTCCATTATAATATCCTTTTTCTGCCAGGCCGACAAAATTTCCAACTGTTCTTGGTGTTTGTTTTTCAAACAGCTCAATTTCAATTGTGCCCATATTTGTTTTAACTACCGCTACTACTGTTGAATCATTCATAACTGGTTTTTCCTGTTCTTGTTGTGGTGTTTGATTATTAGAATTTCCATTCATACAACTGATAAATAATATCAGTACAAAAAAAAGAGACATCAGTTTCTTCATTGTTTTCTCCTAAGGTTTGATGATGTTAGTTATTAAAAGAATAATTATTAAAACTCCAAGTCCTATCCTGTAGTAAATAAAAACAAAAGTGGAATTTTTCTTAAGATATTTTAGTAAAAAATCTATCGCCAGATATCCGCTTATTGCCGAAACAATAGTAGATACAATAAGATTAACAACCATATTCTGATCAACAAATTTTAAAGCTTCAAACAACTGTAGAATACCGCTTGCAAAAATAGCGGGTATGCTTAATAAAAATGAAAATCTTGCAGCGGTCTCCCGTTTTAACCCGACAAATAAGCCGGCAGTAATGGTTGTTCCAGCTCTCGATGATCCGGGAATTAAAGATATCGCCTGTGCAGTACCAACTATCAATGAATCTATTACCGTAATATTTTTAAGATCTTTTTTAAATTTCGCAACTTTCTCTGCTAAAGCCAAAATAATTGCCAGACCAATCAAACTGGAAGCAATTACGTAGAGATTCTTTGTAAGAGTACCCTCAATAATATCCTTAAAACCCAATCCGATAATTACAACAGGTATTGTTCCAATGATTATGAGCCAGCCAAGCCTCGAATTAATATTTTGTTCGGAATACTTAACACGCTTAACCAGATTATCCATAAAAAAATCTTTAACGATATTTAATATATCATTCCAGAAATAAACAAATACCGCAAGTAAAGTTCCTAATTGAATAATTGCTATGAATGCCGTCCATTGTTCAGGATTATCTTCAGATACGAGATTCATCAGTTTACCAGCAACAGTTAAGTGCCCGGTACTGCTTATCGGCAAAAACTCAGTTATTCCCTGAACAATTCCTAAAAACACAGCTTCTAATAAACTCAATAAAACTCCTAAAAATAATATGACAGCCCAAGTCTAACTCCCACAATCAGAGAATTAAACTCTACTTGTTCAAATGTTTTGTTTACAGAAAGATTATTGTTACTGCTTTTCGGTTTGCCTCCCAGATCATATCTTATATCCGCGCCAATATGAGCGTGCAAGTTCCCGTCAATCCTGGTTGTACCTTCACCTCTTAATAAAAATCCTAAGCCTGTTGAAACATAATCAGTTGAATTAGCATCACCAGGAAGTTTCTCGGTAATGTATAACAATCTAAGTCCGGTACCACCGCCTAATTTAAAGTTATAACCTTCTCCGCTAACAACGTAGTATGCTAGTATGTTAGACATAATATTATTTGTTGAGATGTCATACTGACCCAGATTAAAAAAATTATTGTAAGAATATATTTGATATCCTATCTCACCAGCAAGCATAAATTCAGGACTGACCATCCTTCCATACTTAACGGTGAACTGAACTGCTGAATTAAAATCATTCATTTCTTCGCCGGCAGCATAGTTTTGAT
The DNA here is from genome assembly GCA_035463895.1 of Ignavibacteriaceae bacterium. Lineage (GTDB taxonomy): Bacteria > Bacteroidota > Ignavibacteria > Ignavibacteriales > Ignavibacteriaceae > JAGXRK01. The sequence continues at coordinate 4,644 of DATHSU010000096.1, forward strand.
TTATATAATCTCTAAAAGATGGCGTGCTCATAAAATCAATACCCATGGTTGCACTAAGCTCATTATTCTGAGAAAAAGCAGTAAGAGGGATGAATAAAATAATTAACAACAACATTTTCATTTTTGAGACTCCGTTTGATGATTACTAACCGGTTTTGCTTTTTGTTTATTAAGAATAAAAAAGCATATTATTGAACCGACTATGGCTATTGAATATGATATAATATGAGTAAGAAATGCGTATGCAAGTGCTATAACTTCAGTAAATCCGTAAACCAGTACCAAGGCTGACTTTGCAAGTGTGTGATAAGAGCCGGTTGCCCCCGGCGTTGGTATAACAACTCCAATTGCACTTATACTCATAATTACCCATCCCATACCGAAATTAACTTCAGTTATATCAAGCATTAAAAATCCGATATAGGAAGTGAATGCATAAACAGACATTATAAGAAAAGTTAATAATATTGTAAATAAATAATTCCGGCTGCCTTTAAGACTGTTAAATCCTTCTGTGAGCATATTAAAGATATGTGCTACAGTTAATGCAAGTGAACCGGATATTTTGCCGAATAATTTAATTATTACAGCATAGAACTTTTCCTGGAATCTTACAGAAAGATAAATCAGTATCAACACTGAAATAATTATTGCTGCTGAAGTGTAAAGAGTTGTTTCAAGCCAGGGAAATTGCTCATACAAACTGATTGATGATATCATTACAGCAATAAGAATTGCAAATGCCAGTGAAATGATGTCAATTACTCTCTCTAAGATAACAGTTCCAAACATTGATGAACGCGATATCCCCTCCCATCTTCCCATAAGCACTGCTCTTGTTAATTCACCAAGTTTAGGAGTAACTGAATTCACTCCGTAACCAACCATTAGTGAGCCGAAAAGATTTTTTAGTTTTGCATCAGGTTTAACAGAATGTAAGATGTATTTCCATCTTAATGCCCTGAGAAAATGGCCGAATAATACAAGTATTGCAAATACTATAACCCAGAATAAATTGGCTTTTGTAACGTGAAACCACACCTCTGAAAAGTTAACGTTATGAAAGGCAACATATAAAAAGACTGCAGCTAAGGCTACAGATAGGACAAAATTAATAATGCTTCTGAAAGTGATTATTTTATTTTCGTTACCTGAGGTCAATAATCCTGCTTCCTTGTGGGGGTGTAAACTGGAAATTAGATACAGGCAAGTTTTGATTGATTTTAATATTTGAAAAATTCAGCTCTATTAATCCTGACGCAGGATCGTTCGTCTGCAATTTTTCAATCAGACTATCGTTATTTATCCATAAAACCACCTCACCCAGATTACTTGTTCGGCTTTTAGGTATTAAAGTAAGTTTCCTCAAATTGCCATCAAGTTCCCCCGTAACTGTACACTGATTTGGAAACTGGTAAACTAAAAAGTTAATAGAAAACAGAGAACCGTCTTCTTCATAATTTGTAATTATAACTTTGTTTTCCTTTTTATTGAAGTTCCAGGAAGTAGCTCCATCCGACACAATAGTTGAATTACCTAATTCTATTCTGAAATTATTTTCTTTTTTAAAGAATAGTTTTCCTGAGAGTGATGATTTGCCGCCTATGGATTGATTAAAACTTGCATTAAAATCTTTGATTGAATTAAACTTATCTTGAAGTGACTTTAAATATTGATCACCCTGTTCCTGACCAATCAATGAAGACATCATTAAAAGGTAAAAGAATAATACATTAGTAATTTTCAATCTATTCATTTCAGCTTTATTCTTTCTCATATTTCTAAACATATTTATTTAACTCTTTTTATTGCTGATTCCACTATCATTTTTTGTTTATGTTCTTCGGCTTCTTCAAAGGATTTGAACTTATAAATGCCTTTGGGATATGAAAACTTATTCAATTTTGAAAACAGTGCATAAAAGGCTGAAACTTTTTTAAAGTATTCCTCATCCGGGTTATAATTCCATAAAGCTCTTTCAGCTTCCTCGAAAGATTTAAATTTTTGAATCGTCATTATTTTTACTCTTGAGAATTTCCTCCAAAAAAAACAGGTCTGTTTTATCTATCGCCCTTAATGTTTTCTCTTTTAATTTATATAATGTTTCAACAGTAGCAATTTTAATAGCATGACCATCAATTACTGTTTCTTCATAATTAAGATCTTCATAGGAGAAAGCATCTCCAAATTTCGATAAAATATCTATATAGAAACCCCGGTCTGTTCCATATCTCAAAACAGAATATTCATTCAATTCCAATTGAGTAATTTCAAAAGCACTTTTATCCCCGAAAAGTTGAAATAGTACGGTTCTGAGTTTTTCAACATTTTCTTCCCGGTTTTTAATAAAAATATCCAGGTCTTGCGTTGCTCTTGGCATTCCATACAAAACCATAGCAAAACCACCTATTAATATATAATCTACCTCTTCCTTTTCAAGGGCATCAATTACTTCCCAAAATTTTTCAAAAATATTTTCAGTAATCATAATTTAGCGCATGCAATAATTAAGCTTATTACAAATTTCTTAAAATAGTTTCAAGCTGTTCTTCATTTTCAACAAGTACTGTGCGTGCTTTACTGCCGTCATTGGGCCCAACTATACCGGCTTCTTCAAGCTGATCTACAATTCTGGCAGCACGTGAATAACCGAGCTTTAATCTTCTCTGCAGAAGGGAAACAGATCCCTGCTGATGATTTACAATTACTTTGGCTGCGTCTTCAAACATAGGATCAAGATCGCCTAAATATCCTTTAGCTGAATCTTTTTTCTTATCATATAGTGAGGGCAGAAAATAGGGCTTTGAGTATGCCGGCTGAGCATTAATATATTTTGTAAGTCGTTCAACCTCATCAGTTGAAATAAAAGCATTTTGAATTCTGTTTGGCTTTGGAGAGCCTGTTGGTAAAAACAGCATATCTCCGCTTCCAAGAAGCTGCTCAGCACCGTTCATATCCAGAATAGTTCTTGAGTCTATTTTTGTTGCAACCTGGTAAGCAATTCTTGAACTAAAATTAGCCTTAATAACTCCGGTTATAACATTAACAGAAGGACGCTGAGTTGCAAGGACTAAATGGATACCAACTGCTCTTGCAAGCTGCGCTAGTCGGGTAATAGGTTCTTCAACTTCTTTACCAGCTGTAATCATCAGATCAGCAAGCTCATCAACAATAACAATTATATACGGAATCGGATGATGTTTTATAGTTTCTGTATCGTGCGGGCGGGTTTTAGGATCAGATATTTTTTTATTGTAATCAACAATATTTCTAACACCGGCTTTTGCAAGTTTATCATAACGCTGCTCCATTTCATATTCAACAGATTTCAGCATCAGCACTGCGTTCTGCGGTGCGGTTATTATTTCTTCATCAAGATCCGGAGAGACTGCCAGGTAATGCTTTCTTAATTTATTATAGAAGGATAGTTCAATCTTTTTCGGATCAACCATAATAAACTTAACTTCTGATGGATGCTTGGAATAAAGAAGTGAAGACACAATCATATTTATACCAACGCTTTTACCGGATCCGGTTGAACCGGCTATAAGCAAGTGAGGCATTTTAGAAAGATCGGTTATATAAACATCACCGCTTATAGTTTTTCCAAATGCTAAAGGAAGTTCGGCTTTTGACTCAGATATTTTACCGAGCACAGATCTGGCATTTACAACAGATGCTTTTGCATTCGGAATTTCAACACCAATTGCGCCTTTACCCGGAATTGGAGCAATGATTCTTATTCCACGTGCCGCTAATGCAAGGGCGATATCATTTTCAAGTCCAACTATCCGGCTGATCTTAACTCCCGGCGCAGGAACAATTTCATATAATGTAACGACAGGCCCTGGAGTTACAGAAATATCTTTTATTTCAATATCAAATAACTTTAACTTTTCTTTAAGCAGCTCAGCATTATGTGTCAATTCTTCTTCAGCAACCTGATATGATTCTTCTGGTATTGGATCTAGCAGGTCGAGGCCTGGCATTTTGTAACTTATTTTTTCATCCCACTGATCAGGTAGCTTAGCTTCTTTCTGTTTCTCAGTATCTTTAACCGCCACCTCTCCTGTTTTTTCCAGGTCAACTTTTTTAACTTCATCTTTAATTACGGGTGTTTCAGGAATTTCTGCCGGCGAATCATCTTTTCGAATAATTCTTATCTGAGTTTGTTCCTCAACTTC